>NZ_JBQCGW010000241.1:0-25062 GCF_051955275.1 Pseudobacter sp.
AAAGAAGTGAGTCCTGCCAATCCAGCCTCCCTGCAGGTTTTTAACGGCATCAGTAATGGCCCTTCGTTGTACAAGGTTTTGTCTCATAACAGACCTTTTCAATTCAGGACCCCGGATTCCATAAAGAACAATCAGTTTAACTTATTGGTCAGTGCTTTTAGTATTTCTTCCCCTCCGCAGGACATTATGTTTTATTCAACCACTGACACCCTGCCCAAAGATGAACCACTGCTGAAGAGCAGTCTCAACCTGGAAAAAGGAGCCATGTATTCCATGTTCCTGTATGGTCCCAGGTCTGCGCCTGCATATCTGCTTCAAAAGGATGAGATTCCCCGTTTGAATGCAGGTGACAGTGTAGCGGTGATACGCTTCGCCAATCTCAGTGAGGAACAGGGTTTCAGCGTAAATCTGAAGGGCAATGCTTCCGGAAGTCTCTTTCAGGAGGTTGAGCAGTATTCGGTCACCCGTTTTGTTTCACTTCCTTTAATTAAGCCTTTGCCTTTTTACGAACTGGAGATCAGGGATGCTGTGTCCGGCGATCTGCTCCTTACTTATCAGATGCTTCATGTGGTGCAGGGCATTCCGCATTCCTGGCTGAGAATACCCTGTACGTTCGTGCTGACCGGGCAGCGCGGCGGTACAGGCGCGGCAGCACTTAAGCTGGTCAATATGAACCATCGTTAAACCTGGTGTTTCTCCCAACAAAAAAAATTATCCATTACATATATGAGTACAGTATTAAAAGTGGAGAACCTCTCCCACAGGTATTCCAGT
The DNA here is from genome assembly GCF_051955275.1 of Pseudobacter sp. Taxonomy (NCBI): domain Bacteria; kingdom Pseudomonadati; phylum Bacteroidota; class Chitinophagia; order Chitinophagales; family Chitinophagaceae; genus Pseudobacter; species Pseudobacter sp. Next base: position 775 of record NZ_JBQCGW010000241.1, read on the forward strand.
GCCTGGGCTATCCGTGAAATCAACTTCGAGATCAATCAAACAGGAGTGGTGGGGCTGCTTGGGTCCAATGGCGCCGGCAAATCCACTACCATGAACATAATCTGTGGTGTGCTGAACCAGACCGAAGGTGATGTCTATATCAACGGTATCAATAAACGAGAAGACCCCCGGATGGTGAAACGGCAACTGGGCTTTCTTCCGCAAACAGCCCCATTATATACAGATTTCACCGTGAATGAGTTTCTGACCTATGCAGCAGACCTCCGTTTCATAGATAAAAAAAATGTGAAACAGGCCGTGGCTGAGGCAATGGAAAAAACCGGGATCACGCATTTCAGTTCCAGGCTGGTGAAGAACCTGTCCGGAGGTTATAAACAACGTGTTGGTATTGCACAGGCCATCATCCATAAACCCAGTGTTGTAGTGCTGGATGAACCTACCAATGGCCTCGATCCCAACCAGATCATTGAAGCGCGCAAGCTTATCAGGGAAATTGGTAATGATCATATCGTACTGCTGTCATCGCATGTGCTGTCCGAGATCAACCTGCTCTGCCGGGATATCATCATGATCGAGAATGGCAGGATCGTTTTCTCCGATTCCATGGATTCATTCAACAATTATCTCCAGCCAGCTTCCATACTGGCTACCATGGACAATCCGCCATCAGAGAGTGAGTTGATGAAGATCAGCGGCGTAACAAAAGTGGAGTACCTCACCGACAGACAGATGCGACTGTTCTTCAGCGGGAATAATGTAACGGAATTTGTGATAGCTGCCAGTATACAGCACCAGTGGCGCCTGCAGGAGATCTTCACCGAGAAATCTATGCTGGATGATGTATTCAAACAATTGTCCAGACAATCTTAAACCTTATTGCTATGAAAATAATTTTCAAAATAGCACGTGCTGAATTCAGAAACCTTTTCTTTTCGCCTGTGGCCTGGTTCGTAGTGCTTGTCTTCTATGTTTTTTGTGCCCTTATTTTCTTTACCGTTAATTCCAGGCTCACATTGTTGCAGGAAATGGTAATTGAAAGTCAGCCTGGCTGGACGGGTTTCGAGGGGCTTACCAACAGCCTGATGATGATGGTGATCCCTCAGTTCCTCAATTATACCTATATGTTCATTCCACTGCTGACCATGGGGTTGATGAACAGGGAAGTGACCAGTGGAACTATCAAGCTATTGTATTCATCTCCGATCAGGTCCAGGGAAATTGTATTGGGGAAATATCTTGGAATGGTATGGTTTAATTTCCTGCTTTTGCTCTCCGTTGGGCTGGTGTTGTCCATAGCATCCCTGACTATCAACAATGCAGAACATAACTGGCACCTGGCCATAATGTTCGCCCTTTTCCTGCTGATCAATGCCTATACAGCCATTGGGTTGTTCATCAGTTGCCTCACCAATTACCAGATCGTAGCAGCGGTGGTCACCTTTGCCGTTTTCTTTGTAATGGGCAGCCTGTCTGGGTTATGGCAGGATTATGATATCATCGGCGACATCACATATGCATTTTCCATGGGGGGCAGGGCTGAAAAGATGATCGGGGGGCTGATTTCCACCAGGGAAGTGATTTATTTTATTGTGATCATCCTCATGTTCCTTGGCTTTTCCCTGGTGAAGATCAAAAGCACACAGGAATCGAAGAAATGGACTGTTGCATTTTTCCGGTATTCTCTGGTACTGGTGGTAGCTGTTCTGATCGGTTATCTGTCTTCCAGACCGGGATACATCGGTTATTACGATGCCATGAAAAATAAGACCAATACGCTGCATCCTGTAGTACAGGATGAGGTCAGAAAGCTGGATGGGTCACCGGTGGTGGTAACGCTCTATACCAACCTGCTCCATGCTAATGTAACGGTGGGGCTTAAAAGATTCAGAAATGATTATTTCAATAATTTCTGGGAAAGGTTTATCAGATTCTATCCCAACCTGCAGTTCAGATATGAATATTACTATGGAGTGAATGAAGGAGATAGCTCCTGGTACAAGAAGTATCCCGGGAAAACACTGGAGGAAATAGCAGACCTGCAGGCAGAAGTGATGGGAGCGCGCAGGGCTGATTACAAAAAAGCAAGCGAGATGGATAATTATGAAGAACTGAAAAGCCAGTACCTGAAAGTGATCATGCAGTTGGAGTACAAGGGAAAGAAGGCCTGGCTGAGATTATATGAAGATACTTATATCTGGCCCCATCAGAACCATGTAGCTGCAACTCTCAGCCGGCTGACCAGAACAAAAGATTATCATGTAGGTTTTCTGACCGGTCATTATGAGCGGAGCCCCAATAATGCTACCCGGCGGGATTACGGTATTCATTTCAATATATGGAAAGACAGGAATGCATTTATCAACCTGGGCGTTGATTCGGATACACTGAATGCCTGGAAGCCGGTACCGGACAGTGTCGATATGCTGATGGTGGCGGATCCGAGGTCAGCATATGATCAGGCTGAGCTGGATCATATCGATCAATATATTCAGCAAGGAAGGAATGCAGTTATATTAGTAGAGCCTGCAAAAAAAGGGATTCTCAAGCCAGTGCTTGATAAGTTAGGTATACAAATCGAAGACGGTATCATCGTACGGCCTGATAAACATGAAATGCCTCATATCAGTTTGAACAGTTTTACAGATACTGGCAACTGGATGTCGAAAGAGAAAGCAATGGAATATTTTCAGTTATACAGGCTGCCCGGAGCAGTAGCCAACAATGAAGGTGCTGCAAACATCAGCTATACTGAGATCAACGGTTTTAGAGTTGAGCCCGTTCTCTTTCAGCGGGGGAATGAGGGTACCTGGGTGGAGAATGGGGTACTGGTAGTGGATTCAGCAGCGCCCGTATTCAATCCTGCAGAAAATGATTACCGGAAAGACCGGTATGTTACGGCTGTTAAGCTTACCAGGAAGATCAATAACCGGGAACAAAGAATAGTAGTGGCCAGCGATGCCGATTTTATGAGCATTCCCAGGATGTCCCATTCCAGTCACGGACTTGCCTTATACAGTTGGGCGCTGGATAACAAATACCCGATCTACGTTAATTTCAGGCAAAGCGAGGACAGGTTGTTCCGGATCGGAAGCAAAACAGCTAAAGCCCTGTACAACATCTTCGTTTATGGTATTTCCGGTTTGTTACTGATCTCTGCCATCATTCTGCTTATTCGCCGGAAAAGAAAATAGCACCTCGCTGAATAAAAAAATACCAGACAATGTTCTTACAAACGGATGATCAAACGATTGAAGACCTTCGGCTATTTGCCAAAAAGGAACAAAAAGGCATTTACGATATCTATAACAATACAGCTACAAGAGGCGGTGAACTGCTGCTGGAACAGATGTTCCGAAATCCGCTCTCTGATCTGGACGCCATCAGCAGAAGGACCGGCATTATTGCTTCTTTTGCTGAATTGAGAACTTCTTTTCCTTTCGATGCAGCTTTGCTGGATAACGTAGAGAAGTACTTGTCCTACGATAAAGAGAACAGCAATACTCCGCATACACGTATGGGAGAAAAGGAGATACAATCAGGTGTTACAGCCATTATCAGCCTTTTTTACCATATGCGTGAGTTCCTGGAAAAGGGGGATATTATAAAAGTGCAGGGACTGAAAAGGGAAAGAATAGCCATGATAAACGCTCTTGAAGCCCCTGCACTTATTCCCATTTTTTCAGAGAAGTCAAAAACAAAGCTCTCATATGCGGCACTCACGGCTTTCGATATTCTGATGCGTGTGAAGGAACGGCAGAAAATAACTGATGTGCTGACATTCATCTACCAGCTGGATGTACTCATTTCTGTTGCTGATGTGGCAGTGAAAAGGAATTTTGTATTTCCGGTTGCAAGGCCCAAAGGGAGTAATGTCATCAGGATTGAAGGAGTGTTCCATCCTGAAGTGAAAAAACCTGTGGCCAATAGTCTCTGTATGGATGCCAGCAGGTCTGTTGTTTTCCTCACCGGGGCCAATATGGCTGGTAAGTCTACTTTCCTCCGCAGTTTAAGTACCGCCATTTATATAGCACATATGGGATTCCCGGTGGCCGCAAAGTCTGTGGAATTCTCGGTGATGGATGGCGTTTATACTACCATCAATCTGCCGGATAACCTCGGCATCGGCGCCAGCCATTTCTATGCAGAAGTGCTGAGGGTAAAAAAGATGGCCACTGAACTCGGGGCAGGAAAATCACTCTTCGTGCTCTTTGATGAATTGTTCAGGGGAACGAATGTGAAAGATGCACACGAAGGCACTGTAGCTATTATCAAGGCTTTTGCAGGAAAGAAGAATAGCCTCTTTATCATCTCCTCCCATATTGTGGAGGCTGGCGAAGAATTGAAGCAAAAACAGAATATTGGATTCTATTACCTGCCTACCCGTATGAAAGGAACGGTTCCTGAGTATACGTATACGCTTGAAAAGGGTATCACAGATGACCGTCATGGAATGATCATCATCCGCAATGAAGGTATACTGGAAACCCTGGCCAGTGGCAAAAAATCCGAGTAAGCAATATCAATTATGCATTCAAAAAAAACATATGAATTTTACAATAGACCGGCAGTCGCTTGATGAGTTGAACCTGATGGGAAAGTTCCGGCAGGGCTCTGTTTACTTTCTCTTCAACCAGGTACAGACGCGCGTAGGAGAGCAGTTGCTGGATCAGTTATTCAAGACGCCGCTGACGGATGCTGATGCCATTATAAAACGAACAGCTGTTTTTCGTTTTTTTCAGGAGGAAAGATTCAGCTTTCCTTTCGATCCCAACCAGGTGGTGCTGATGCGTGAATATGTGGATGCCGGTGCAGCAACGGGGGCGCTGCAAACCTTTGCGGGGATACTGTACAAGAAAACATTGTCCGCTCTTACGCGCGATGAACGTTTCAAGGCCATTATCCAGGGATTGCAGGCGAGCATCGTAACGCTGAAGAAATGTCAGGAATTTGTTACTGAACTGGTTGAAAAGAAGGGACCCTGGCAGGATAGGGCAAAGGTCATTCATCAGGTGCTGCAATCAATGGAATTGAAAAAGTTGGTGGCTACCAATATTTACGGGTCTATGACTGTAAGCACAATTGCTGCCTATGATCATTTGCTGAAGAACACGCTTAGTGTTCAGATAAAAGATATCCTTGAATTCATTGCTGAACTGGATGTGAACATTGCTGTTGGAAAAGTGGCTGCCGCAAGGGGGCTGAGTTATGCAAAGCCTTTTCCCAAAGAAGCCAATTGTTTAAAAGCCGTTGATCTTAAACACCCCTGTATAGATAATGCTGTCGGCAATAATATAGAGATGCTATTAAACAGCAATGTGATCTTTCTTACCGGGGCCAATATGGCTGGTAAGTCAACCTGGATGAAATCGATCGGAATTGCCTTGTACCTGGCTCATATTGGTTTTCCGGTAGCTGCCAGATCCATGGAGTTTTCTATACGGGAAGGTATTTATTCCAGTATCAATGTGGCCGATAATATTGCATTGGGGTATAGTCATTTTTATGCGGAAGTGGTACGTGTTAAAAACGCCGCAGATGCTACCTGCACCGGAAAGCACCTGCTGCTGATGTTCGATGAATTGTTTAAAGGAACCAATGTCAAAGATGCTTTTGACGGCACACTGGCAGTTACAAGGGCCTTTTCGGAATATATGAACTGCCTGTTCATTGTGAGCACCCATATTATTGAAGTAGGGGAAGCGCTCAGGGATAAAAATAATATTCAGTTCACCTTCATGCCAACCGTGTTGAAAGGATCGGTGCCGGAATATACTTATCGTCTGGAACAGGGAATCACTGAAGACAGGCAAGGTATGATGATCATCAGGAATGAAGGAATTCTTGAACTGATAGGGGACTGATTTATTTACTTAACTACGTAACCAAGATTGTAATGAAAATTATATACAAGATCGCCAGAGCTGAGCTCAGGACCTTATTTTACTCACCGGTAGCATGGGTTGTTATCATTGTGTTCTTTGTTATCTCTGGAATGCAACTGGTGAATCCCCTGATGGAGCATGCCAGAATCCAGGAAGCAATACTTACCAACAGCCCTTCATGGGATGGCTTCAAGGGGCCACTTACCCTTGAAATGTTCTTAGGCACTTTGACCTCTGTGTACGACTACCTGTACTTATTTATTCCTTTGCTAACGATGGGCGCCATCGGCAGGGAAGTAAATACAGGAACCATCAACCTGTTGAGCTCTTCACCTGTTAGGGTTAGGGAGATCATTGCTGGAAAATACCTGGGATTGCTGGCATTCAACCTGATATTGTTGTTGTCTGTTGCCTTGCTGTTGATCACAGGATATTTCAGCATCGAACATGCAGAATTAAAATGGTTCATGAGTATGCTGCTGGGTTTCTTTTTATTATCCAGCGCTTACCTGGCTATCGGCCTCTATATTTCCTGTCTCACCAGCTATCAGTTGTTTGCTGCCCTGCTCACTTTTATAGTGTTCTTCCTGATGAGTGTAGCAGGATCCATATTCCAGCAGTATGATCTTGTGCGGGATATCACTTATTTCCTGGGAATGGCTGGCAGGTGTGAAACATTGCTGGGAGGGCTGATCACCACCCGGGATCTGTTCTATTTTTTACTGATCATCCCCTTGTTCCTGGGACTGGCAATGATCAGGCTGAAGAAGAAACAGGAATCCAGAAAATGGACGGTGTCTTTTGGAAGAAACCTTGCACTGATAGCAGTGATCCTTACACTGGGATATTTTTCATCGAGGCCAGGTTATGTGGGCTATCTGGATGTAACCCGCGATAAGCTGAATACGCTCGATTCTGCCACGCAGGCTGTACTGAAGGAAATGGATGGATCTCCACTTACAGTAACGCTCTACACTAATCTGCTTGGAGCAAACAGCATGTATGGCACACCTGATGCAAGGAATAATTACATCTGGAAATTCTGGGACCAGTATGTCCGTTTCTACCCAAATATCAAATACAGGTACGTTTTGTATTATGATATCAAGGATGATGACCACTCCTTCGATCAGTTGTTCCCCGGGAAAACCAAGCTGCAGATTGCTGAACGTTTTGCCGAACTCAGGAACCTGCCGATCGAATGGTTTACTAAACCCGAAGAAGCACGTAAGATGATCGACCTCTCGAGAGAAACGGATATCATGATCATGGAGCTGGAGTATAAAGGAAAGCGCTCGAAGCTGAGGACCTTCGATTCCCGCATATGGCCTACAGAATCGAATGTTTCTGCAGCTGTCAGAGGAGTGGTCCGGCCAGGTCTTCCGAATGTGATGTTTACAACAGGACATTATGAACGCAGTCCATGGCGGAATGGGGAACGTGAATATGGTATGCATACTACTTTTCCCAGAAGTCCGATTTCACTCATTAACACAGGCTTCTATTCAGACACCATTTCAATCCTCCGGAATGAGATACCCGACTCTACCAGCATACTGGTAGTGGCAGATCCTAAATCCGCCCTCGATACCATGGAACAGCGGAAGATCCTTGATTATATCAGGAAAGGCGGGAATGCACTTTTCTATGCAGAACCCGGCAAACAGCAAATACTCAACCCTGTGCTGAATCAGCTGGGTGTAAACCTGGAGAATGGGATTGTTGTACGTCCCGGGAAAAATATATCACCGCATGAAGTGTACGGTATCATGAATCATGCTGGCAATGTTATGGCAAGGGAGGCCTCGATGCAAGCCTGGCTAAAATATAGAAAACTTGGGGGGTGGTCTGTTTTTAGTGGAAGTTCCATCATCAGCTACCTTGAAAAAGATGGATTCAGGATAGAACCCATTGTGAATGCAAAGAAGGATGGAAAGATGTGGATAGAGAATGGAATATACGTGTGGGACTCTGCTGCACCGGTTTTTACTGCCAGTGAAGGAGATATTCAACGGGATAATTATGTGCTGGCCGTTAAACTGTCACGCATTCTCAATGGCAGGGAGCAGCGTATTGTGGTAACCGGTGATGCAGATTTTATGAGCCCTAAAAGCTCGAATGGGAACACAATTGCAAGCGGTCTTTATAGCTGGCTGGTGAACAATGAATATCCTGTTTATACCAGATTTGTTTACCCAATGGATGTTAAACTCACAATTAGTAAGAATACCGGTATCGGCATCTGGTACACTTTCGTATACATTCTTCCCGGCATGCTGCTTGCCTCGGGTATAATCCTCCTGATAAGAAGAAAAAGAAAATAAACACGTTAACCCCCTATAAAAGAAGGATCGCTTCCCAATTAGCGGTCCTTTTTTATTATTTACCGGTACTGCGAAGGCGGCACTCCAAACTCCCTCTTAAACGCATATGAAAAATGCACTAAACTTGAATATCCCAGCTTGCCGGACACGGAGGCGATAGACTCACCTGCCTGTAACGCTTCCTTCGCCGTCTGCATATTCCTTTCCTGATAATAGCGGAAGATCGTTCTTGTAAATGGACCAGGGCATTCAATGCGTGTAAGCTCTCCGGCTGCAATGACCATGATTGTCCGCCAAACATAATTTGACGGCTGCTTTCCAGGTTGAACTGGTCTTTCCATTTCAGCGGGAGTGGAGTCTTGTTCTTGATCAGACAGTTTGCTTTTTTGAATTAAATAAAGGAAGGAACAATTACATTTTCTTTTGATACCATTTGCAGCTTTGGCCCTTTGAAGCAAAAGAAAAGGGAGATGGTGTAGTCCCCGCTGATAGTCCAGCCGGGTGCGGATCCGGACTTGAAACGATTATGGTAAACCTGGAAATTCCGGTTGGTGAATAGGGGGATTGCCGTCTGCATCATCCGGCTAAATAAAGCGGAAATTCTGAATTATTTCTAATGCGTAATTACTCCGGGCACATCGGAGCAGGCCTATGAGGAGCAAAGAATAGATCGGTGCTGGTCACTGGTGATGGGAGTGTCCGGAGCATAGGGATATGTCCGAAAAACAGACGGTAGATTAAGTATTCCGTTATGACGTATTTTCGCGCCACAGAAAATAATACCAATGTTATTGAATCAATACCCACTGACCGACACCCTTTTCGTATTTGCACTCGATGCAGAAGCAGGTGAGCATTTCAATAGCGTCAACAAACTCATCACCGGTGTGGGTAAGGTCAATGCCGCCTTTGAGCTTACAAAAGCCATCTGTAAACTTCGTCCAAAACTCATCGTAAATCTCGGATCCGCCGGAAGCAATCATTTCAACAGGGGAGAACTTATCTGCTGCACCAGTTTTGTGCAAAGGGATATGGATGTGCGAGGACTGGGCTTTCAGTTGTATGAAACCCCTTTCTCCAATATGCCTCCCGTACTGGCGCATGGGCTGAAGTTTGAAGGCATTCCCGAAGGGATCTGCGGAACAGGTGACAGCTTTGAAATGGCGCATGCCGCTACGGCCTATAACCTGGTAGATATGGAAGCGTTCCCGCTGGCCATGATCGCACAAAGGGAAGAGATCCCGTTTCTCTGCCTGAAATATATCTCTGACGGAGCAGATGGCGGCGCAGCCGACGAGTGGAATGTACATGTACACAAAACGTCAAAGGCCTTCAGCGAGCTGTTGCTGATTGCAAACCTGAGCAGGATCTTACCGTAATTGTGGAGTAATATCGGCAGGAACAGGCAATTAAGTTAAACATTTTACTGGCATCAGGTTACTACTGATGAGGCGGGAGCATTGAATATTTCACTCCCTTACAAAAATTACCAGTAATGCAAGCCGAGCGGGAACTGACAGGGACCGAACTGGCCGAAATGCTGAACAACAGTAGTATCGACCGTATCATGGCTATCAACCCGGATTATAATATAATAGCCTGGAACAGTACTTCAGAACGGATAGCAGGTATTAATAAAGATGATATCCTCGGAAAAAATTTACTGGATGTTTTCCCTGCCTTTGCTGAGGATATGGAAATGATGACAGCCATCAGGCATGCTTTTTCAGGCAGATCAGGATTTGTTCCTGCACAGGCACAGCGCTTCAATCGCCATTATTTCGAAAATCATTTCATACCGCTCAGGAACAAATATGGGGAAATTGCGGGTGTGATGAATATCATGCACGATGTAGCTAATCGTATCCGGGTTGAACAGGAATTGCAGCAGCTAAATATCATGCTTAACCGAAAATTCAGGGAGTTGGAAAGAGCTAGTGATGAACTGGCCACTGTTGCTTATATCACTTCGAGAAATATCCGCGAGCCATTGAAGCATGTTTACTCTTCCATTGAATTGCTGATTACCCATGAAGGACAGGTGATGTCTGACGGTGGTAAGGCAAACCTTCGCCGGATCCAGGCTTCCCTCAACAGAATGAATTTATTACTCGAAGATATTTCCACGCTATCCGGAATTACCCAGCCTGAGGAAACTCCGGAACCTGTAGATCTCAACCTGGTATTGCAGGAAGTACTGCAAAAACTGGCCAATAAAATAATTGTGCTTGATGCAAAGATAGAGGTATCCACTTTACCAGTGATAACAGGCTATAAACACTTGCTCCATAATCTATTTGAATACCTGGTTACCAATGCCATCAGGTTCCGTAATTCGGATCGTCGCCTGCAACTTTCCATCACCAGCACAGACACGGATCTCAACGTGAAGGCGCCAGCCGGTGCCACACAATATAAATACAGCAGGATCAGCTTCATCGATAATGGAAGAGGCTTTACCCGCGAGGATGCAGCCAGTATGTTCCTGCTGAAGATAATACTGCAGGCGCCCATGTGTCCGGTGCAACATTGGCTGTCTGCCGAAAGATCATGATGTTACATGAAGGTTTGATAGAAGCCGAAGGCTGGCCTGGTTCCGGCGCAGCCTTTCACTGTTTTTTCTTGAATAACATAAATGAGTAATTTATTCTTTTGGTGGATATGATCAAATAAGTTAATTTCAACCAACAAAGGGCACTACTACGCCTTTTTGTATTTACATCTCTCCCGATCCGCTTACAGCCTCCTTTCATTTGAATAATGTTTGGTACAATGCTGATTATAACTGGGTATTCATTTCCCTATGCTATCGGTATATTATCAGCGATCACCCGGCTGTTCTTCGTCCGAAGAAAATGGATCAGTGATTCCCGGTACACTCTATCCATCAAATAACCATTGATCATGCAAAGACTTATTCTACTCATTGACGACGACATCGATGAATATTTTATCCTCGACCAGGCACTGCAGATTTCCGGTATGCCGTATATATGCATTTGGGCAGAGAATCCTGCAAAAGCAGTGCACCTGCTGAAGCATATTGCACCTGACCTGATCCTGATTGACTTTAATATGCCAAAAATGAATGGCATTCAGTGCCTCACTGAGATCAGAAAAATGAATAAGATCACTGATGTGCCGGTACTCATCTACTCGAATGGCATCGATGACAATATCCGCAGGCAGGCATATGCCTATGGGGCATCCTGTCTGGATAAAGGATCCATCGATCAAACTATTCATTGCCTCTCCGGTTTTTTAGGAGATAGGAAAGTATTGCTCGCTGCCGGATAATTCATCCTGAATATCTTTTGTATACTTTCCTGAACCATTCAGGGCAGTTCCTAATTTCCAATCTGCTATCTTTATGCTGTAAAAAACAGTTTATTGATACTGAGACCCCTGCATAACGAGGCATATCTGCTTGAACAGGTTTCCCAAAGCCATGAACCGGCTTTCAGGAAACTCTATGATGGCTATTCCCCCGGTATTTATGCGGTAGCACTCCAGCATCTGAAACTGCCACAGCTGGCAGAAGATGTTGTGCAGGTTGTTTTCCTCAGATTATGGGAAACCCGGTCGGAGCTTGGTTCGATCCGGAATTTCTCTTCCTGGCTTTTTATTCTGGCCCGTAATACAATCATCAACTCCTTACGTAAGCAGGGTAGCCATGATGCCTATGTGAAGTACCTGAAAGAAAGAATGGAAACGGTAACGGAAAGTCCTGAATTGTTCATCCTGAAAAAAGAACAGGTGGCGTTGGTGCAGCAGGGGATTGCCCGGCTCAGTATTCAGCAACGCACTGCTATCACCTTGCAGCGTGAAGAAGGCCTGAGCTACGAAGAGATCGGGCAGCGCATGGGCATTGCCACCAATACGGTGCGGGTGCACCTGTATAAAGCCATGGAATCCCTGCGTAATTATATACTAGCCAATAGCCCCAACAGTACGGTGGTGGCCTGTTTGCTGCCCCTGATTTTACTGGATCCCAACTTTTTTTAAAATATTTTTTGAACACGCTAATACTTTCTGGCTGGTAGCGCGACTTTATATTATATGCCAACACCCTCTGCCTCATTTGATGAACTGATCAACCGCTTCGTAGCTGATAACCTGCAGCCCGGAGAAGTGGAGCAATTCTTTGTGTTCCTTGAAGATGAAGGGTTCCGTGAGCGCTATGGCAACAAGGTGGAACAGGATATTCTTAAGAATGAGTGGGAGGGGTGGAAGAATGAACAACAATCAGACCTGCTGTACCAGCAGATACTCAAGGCAGGTGGGATCACGCAACAGGCGCCGGTTGTGATGCACAGAACGCATTTCCTCAGAACCGCCTGGTTCCGCTATGCAGCAGCCATTGTTTTACTGCTTGTTGGCGCAGGAGTATTCTTTTTGCTTAAACCAGATGCTCCTGCCAGACAGCTGGTAGTAAACAAAACGGTAACAGACAGTATTGTAATGCCCGGCAGCAACAAAGCCATGCTTACCCTCTCAAACGGGCAAAAAGTGGAATTAGGAAAAGCAGGCAGCAATGCTATCCGTGATGGTGAAATTTCCATCGCCAACCAGGAAGGACAACTGATCTATACCAGCAATTCCGCCATAGAGCAGAATGCTTTCAATACCATCACAACGCCCAATGGCGGTATGTTCCAGCTGTTGTTGTCCGATGGTACCAAGGTATGGCTCAATGCCGCCAGCAGCATCACCTATCCTGTAGTGTTCAACGGAGCAAGAAGAGAAGTGAGCATCACCGGCGAAGCCTATTTTGAAGTGAAGCAGCATAAGGATAAACCCTTTGTAGTGAAAACGCCTGATGAAGAGATCCTGGTACTGGGCACATCTTTCAATGTGAACAGTTACAAGGATGAACCGGGCACCAGAACATCCTTGCTGGAAGGCGCTGTAAAGATCAATAATACTATCCTCAAACCCGGCCAGGCCTGGTCGGGAGGCGAAGTGGCCGACACTGATATCCGTCAGGATATTGCGTGGAAAACAGGTTATTTCGATTTCAATAAACTACCATTTGATCAGGCTCTTCGCCAGTTGGCCAGGTGGTACGACGTAAGCATTGTATATGAAAACGGAATTCCCCGCGAAGGATTAGCCGGGAGAATGGAGCGCAACCTGACTTTGAACGATGCATTAGGCGGTCTGGATGGCACTGTGGCCACATTCCGGCTGGAAGGTAAAACAGTCCATGTGACTGCCATATTGAAGTAGAACCTCATCTTACTGTTTCTCTGTAGTATAGCCATAAATATGCTATACCGAAAAAAACCGGGAATGATTGGACCCATCCCCGGTGAACGTTTCGGGATAGTGTTGAAAAACCATTGTCGCAAGTTTATTCATCAACCCAAAACTGTTACAAAAGTATGTTATTGACTGCTTATTGTAACCGGTGGGCTTCTGCTTTCTTGAAAAACCGGCAGAGGCCTCTCTGGTTCATCACCAAAACCCTGCGAGTTATGAAGTTAACCGCAATGCTGCTCTTGATCTGTGGTTTGTCTCTGAGTGCAAAAACTTCTTCCCAGACCATCACTTACTCCGGTAAGGATGTAACAATGGAAAAAGTGTTTGCAGCCATTGAAGCACAAACAGGCTATGTTGTGGTTGGAAGCGCCAAAACAATCAAAAGCTCAGAACGTGTTACACTGCAGGTGTCTCAAATGGCCCTCGCATCTTTCCTCGAACTGTTGCTGGAAAAGAAACCCTTTGATTTCGAGATCAGGTCTAAGACCATCTTCATCAAAGAAAAAGCACCGGCAAAGCTCATCAGTCTTTCTCCTTTGTTTTCGCCTCCTCCCGTATCAGGCATGGTACGCGATGCGGAAGGAAATCCATTATCCGGCGCCACCGTTAAAGTGAAGAAAAAGAATATCACCACCGTTACCGATGCAGAGGGACGTTTTACACTTTCTGCCAGTGAGGGTGATATCCTCATCATCAGTTATATCGGTTATGATACCAAAGAATATAAAGTGGTGCGCGGTCAGAATGTACTGATAGCCCTCACACGTGCCAACGTGGAACTGGAACTGGCCACTGTAGTGGTGAATACCGGTTATCAGCGCATCTCCAAAGAACGTGCTACCGGCGCTTATGATGTAGTCAATAAAGACATGATCCAGAAACGCCCTGTCTCCAACGTGTCCACCGCATTGCATGGCCTGGTGCCCGGTATGCAGGGCAAGGAGAAATCAGATGGTACGTTCAACTTCCTCATTCGCGGCACCAGCTCCATGTATGCCGATGCCAAACCGCTGGTGGTAGTGGATGGATTCCCTGTAGCCGATACCAGTTTCACTACTATCAATCCGAATGATATAGAATCTATTACTGTATTGAAAGATGCTGCCGCCGCTTCTATCTGGGGCGCCAGGTCTGCCAATGGCGTGATTGTGGTCACTACCAAACAGGCCAGATCAGGACAGGGACTGAAAGTGGAACTGAATGCCTTCACCAGGATCGGAGATATGATAGACCTTGGCCAGGTAACCAGAACCGCTACCACACAGGATTTCATCAGGTATGAAGAACTGGCCTGGAAGAATAACTGGACGCTCAGTAAGTTCAGCGGCTCCTTCAACCAACTGCGCACTTCGCTCACCCTGGCGCAGGAACTGCTTTATGCCAATGAAACGGGTAAGATCACAACGGATGCCATGAACCGCGGTCTAGATAGCCTCCGTGGTATCGACAACAGGGCACAGATCAAAGACCTGCTGCTGCAACGCCCCGTGCTCAGCCAGTACAATATCAATATCTCAGGTGGTACTGATAAACTGAGAAGCCTCGCTTCCTTCATGTTCGAAAATAACAAGGATGGATATGTAGGCAATCAGTACAAACGCTTCATGCTTAATTTCAATAACCAGTACAGGCACACGAAATTCCTCAGCTTCTTTCTGAATGCTTCTGTTCAGTATACTGATCAGACTTCCAGTGGCGCCACTGTTTCTGAACTACAGCAGTTATCGCCTTACGAGACCCTGCTCAATCCTGATGGTTCTTATAGTGTGAATCTGAATGGGATCAACCGCCAGTTGTTCGGTACGCTTCCTGCCAAGTCCCTTCCTTATTCAGACTGGAGCTATAACCTGCTTCGCGAAGTAAGAGGCAGGGAGTTCAGTACAGAGGATCTCAATGCCCGTATCCAGCTGGGTATGTCCATCAATATCATGAAAGGACTGAGCTTCGATTCCAAACTTCAATATGAAAGGCGTAAAACGGATTACATGAACTATTACAGCGAGAGCACTTTCTTCGCGCGTGATATGATCAACTATAATATCGATTACACACCGGCCACACAAACGGTGAATAAGGTATTCCTGCCGAAAGGCGGCATTCAGACGCCGCGACAGTTCGGTAATAACTGGATCAACAATACCACTAATGAAAGCTATGTGTTCCGCAATCAGCTGAACTTCGACCGTAGTTTCGCCAGGAAGCACCAGGTTACCGCCATTGCCGGTTTTGAGGTTTCGCAGTATGAAGTGGACAATATCGCCAACCCCTGGCTGTACGGTTATTATCCTGATAAACTGCAGAGCTCTGTTCCTCCTTTTGGGTATGGCAGTCCCGGTAATACTTTCAAAAATATCACCGGCAGCACAGGTGTAACGCTGCAGGGCGGCAACCCTGTGATCGGCTGGGGGCTCGACAGGTATGTTTCTTTCTATGGTAACGCTGCTTACACTTATATGGGGAAATATACTTTGTCAGGAAGTGTAAGGGGAGATGCGTCCAACTACATCACGGATGATCCCACCCTGCGCTGGTCGCCATTCTGGTCTGTTGGCGGCGCCTGGAACCTTCAAAGGGAAGAGTTCTTCAAGAGCCTCGACTTCCTCAATGCCCTTACCCTCCGCGCTACCTACGGCAGAAATGGAAATGCGGAAAAAGGAACATCCACCAAAACATTGCTGGCGGTTGGTACATCAGTAAATACAACTACCGGCACCATCACTGCCACCATTTCCGATTATGGAAATCCTCTGCTGAGATGGGAAAAAACAACCACTACCAATCTGGGACTTGATTTCGCACTTTTCAAAGGAAGACTGACCGGTAAGATCGATTACTATAAAAAGAATGGTTCAGACCTGGTAGGATTGGTAACCCTGGCAGCCGCCAATGGTACTACCAGCCAGAAGTTCAACAATGCCAAAATGGTGAACAATGGGATCGAGTTGTCTTTGGGTACACGCGTGGAAATCCCAGGTCTGCCTGTTGAATACCAGACCATGGTCACTTACGCATACAACAAGAACGAGATCACAGATCTTTTCTATCCTGCCATTTACGGATTCGATATGCTCAGTGGAAATGCATTTGTGCAGGGCCGTCCCATTCAACCCGTGTACTCTTACACTTACCTGGGTATGAAAGATGGAGAGCCCTGGGTGGCCGGCGTAAAAGGTACTCCCAACAGGTTTGATGATCTGGCATTGCATAACAGGGGGTTGGGCCTTCAGTACCTGAACTATGAAGGCACTGCCATTCCTCCGCATACAATGAGCTGGCTCAATACATTCAGAGTGTACAATTTCGGATTGAATGTGCTGTTCACCGGCACCATGGGTGGAAAGTTCCGTAACCCTATTTTCAATTACGCCACTACAATCGGAGGCGGCAAAACCTTTGTTGACAAATTTGTGTCGGAGGTATTTGCAGGCAATCCTGATATTCCTTCTTTCCCTCAACCGAATGACCCCGGTACTTATCGCTGGGACAGGTATGCACCCAATCTGGCGGGACTGGTGGAAAGTTCTTCTTACATAGAATGTAAAGAGATCATGCTGGATTACACTTTTCCTAAAAAGATCACCAGCGCTGTGTCCCTGCAAGGTATCCGCGTGTATGCACAGGCCAGGAACCTGGGACTGGTGTACAGGGCCAACAGCAGGGGATTCCATCCCGACTGGCTGCCCGGAACCAACCGTCCGCTGAGGACCATTACACTGGGATGTAATATTCAATTCTAAAATCGGAGAACCATGAAGAAGATTCATTTTATCATATTGATGTCGGCCGTTCTGATCACTACAGGCGGTTGCAAGAAATACCTGGGTGAGCCCTCCAAAAAGCTAGCTACCATAGAAACGGTGGAGCAGTTGGAAGCCCTGCTGAACAATGCCGGCAGGTTTGTTCAGGAAAACAATTACACGGCAACTTATTCAACAGACGATACGGAAATTCCTAAAGAAGCTTATAAAAACAATGCAGGACAGTTCACGCCTGAAGCGCTTTATTTCTACCTTTTCACCAATGACCAGGTAGCTAACAATATTGCGTCTGATGGTCTCTGGACTGCCGAGTATAATAAGATTTTTACAGCTAATGTGGTGATCACAAATATCGATAAGGCAACAGGAGATGATGCCCTGAGGCAGCGTGTGAAAGCCGATGCTTATTTTGTGCGTGCTTATTCTTACTGGCTGCTGGCCAATTACTATTGTCTTCCTTATTCCGATGCCAATGCCAATGCAAAAGGGCTGCCGTTGAAAGTAAGCACTGTGTTCACGGAATCACTGGTGAGGGCTACGTTGAAAGAAACCTATGATTTCATCCTGGCGGATATGGCAGAGGCTGCAAAAACTCCCATCAATGATGTAGACCCCAAATTGCCATGGCGCGCCAGCAAAAAGGCCATAGCAGCATTCATGAGCAGGTACTACCTCTTTGCCGGCAACTATGATAAAACCATCGAGCAGGCTGATATTGCACTGGCTTCTTCTTCCGTGCAGCTGAAGGATTACAAGACCCTGGCGGCAGGCACTCCGGTGAGTTATGCAAGCCCGGCTGTTACCATCAATTATTCAGAACTGAATGACTGGACGGCCACTAAATATTACTACTGGCCTGAATTCTACTTCCTTCGTTTTACGTATACGCCCGGCTGGTGGTTCCTGCCCAGTACTTCACTGGTGAATTTGTATGATCAGAGCAATGACCTTCGATATAAATGGTTCATGTTCCCACAGGGTGGCAGGTATTTCAGTCCGGGTACAGCAAATCTGTACCGCTATCAGATCTTTCAGACGGGAAGTCTGCTGCCTTCCGGACCAACCATTGCAGAAGTACTGCTGAACAAGGCTGAAGCACAGGCGCGTAAGGATCAGCCTGGTGATGCCATGATCACGGTGAACCTGCTCCGCGATAAACGCATGAGTACATCCATGCCGCTCACTGCTGCCAGTAAAGTGGAAGCCATTACCAAAGTGCTGGAAGAGCGCAGGCGGGAACTGCCCTTCGTTACACGCTGGTATGATATCCGCCGTTTCAGTGTGAATGATTATCCGGCCGATGATGTAACCATCACCAGGGATTTCTTCCAACTCAATAATAATGTAGTGAACACGGATGTTCCTCAAACCTATTCATTGCCTGCAGGTTCCAGGCGTTATGCGGTCCCTATCAACGGGGTGGAGATCGGCGCCAGCAGGAACCAGATTGAACAGAACGATTACAACAATTAAATATTAGCTCATGAAAAAGACCATGCTTGCCGGTGTGATCACCGGCCTGTTGATCCTGCCTGCTGTTAGCGAAAGCTATGCGCAGCGTAAAGAACCGGTGCCGGCTGATGCTGCAACAATCGCAGCCTTGAAAAAGGACGTGGAGAAATACCCCGACAGCCTTCCGCTGCACAATGATTATATCAAAGAGATGACCCTGACCAATCCCGGCCTCAAACCTCAGTATGAAGCCTGGATGAAAAAATATCCTGCCAATTATAAAATACCATTAGCCATCGGTACTGCATTGTACAATAGAGAAGAACCGGCTGCAACTCCTTACCTGAAGAAGGTAGTGGCCATGAAACCAAAGCTGGCGGAAGTATGGCAGATGCTGAGCATCGATGCGGAGCGTTGGGGGAATGAGAAAGCGGCACATGAGTATATGGGCAAAGCAAAAGCAGCTGCTCCCAATGATCCATCCTATGCTTTTTATTATGCAATGGATTTTGAGCATACAGATCCTAAAAAATGGAGAGAAGAATTGTATGCACTGGCAAAGCGTTTTCCTGAGAGTGAGCGTGGAGCACAGGGATTATACTGGCTGGCTGCCAGGTCAACGGATAAAGCAGAGAAGTTCAAAGTGAACGAGCAACTGATCGCGGCTTATGATCCTTTAAAATTCAACTGGTCTTCCAGCGGCGCTTCCGGACTGTTTGATCTTTATGTGAGTGAGGGTATGTACGATAAAGCGGCTTCCCTTGCTGATAAAATGAAATCAAAAGAATCATGGGCATCGCAGGTGGCACTGGCTTCCTCCCTGTTGAAACTGAAGGCACTGAAAGAGGCAGGCAAATGGAATGAAGCGCAGGTCATGATCAAAGAGGTGAAAGTGCCGCGTTATTCCGGTGCTGCTGAATATCTCAACCTGCTGAAAGCGGAGATTGCCGATGCTTCAGGTAATACCAGAGCTGCGTATGACAGTCTGCTGGTATTATTTGCCAAAACCCCTTTACCTGATACAAAGGCTGCAATCGGTAAATATTCTTCTAAACTGGGACTAAGTGCATCACAGGTAGATACTGATATTGCAGCGGCCATGAAGAAGAACACTTACCAGGCACCGCCGTTCAGCCTGGATATGTATACCGAAAAACGAAAAGCATCCCTGGAAGAGTATAAAGGAAAAGTAGTGTTGCTTACTTTCTGGTTCCCGGGTTGCGGTCCCTGCCGTGGTGAGTTCCCCCATTTCCAGGAAGTGGTGAATAAGTATGATAAGTCTGATCTGGCATATATCGGTATCAATGTGTTTCCTGAACAGGATGATTATGTGGTGCCGTTCATGAAAGGGACAGGGTATACTTTCACACCTCTGCGTTCAACCAACGAATGGGCGTCTGAAGTGTACAAGGTGCGCGGACAGCCTACCAATTTCCTGATAGATAAAGAAGGGAATATTGTTTATAGCAATTTTATGATCAATAGTAATAATCAGCAGATGCTGGAACTGATGATTGAATCATTGCTGAACAAGTCCCGGGGTTTATAATCATTCAAATGTGTACAGCAAGGAGGGCGTCTCAGAGTTTTCTGAGGCGTCACCTTCCCTGGTAAATGTAAAGTACCCTGGATTTTGAATTTCTACAGGGTACTTCTTCAGAAAAAAAATTATGGATTGACCTGCATCACCTTGATCCCATCCTCTGCTCCGCCCACCATTACATATCCACCATCAGCTGTTGCAACAGTACCTGATACTCCATGCAGCATTGTGCTGTTGAATACAGCTTCTTTCTTGCTCATAATGCTCAGGTCAGATTTTAGTCGTACCGTGTATCCCGACTGCTGACTGTTCAGTTGGTAAGAACCAGATAATGCGTACCCGCCATTTTGTAAGGCGATCAGGGAAGCAGAATGTATAAGCCCTTCCTTTTCAATGAAGAGCTTTTTGCCGCCAACAGGCTGCATGTCCGTATTCAACAACATGCAGTATGACTGGTTTTTACTTCCCACTCTTTCAACACCCGATACAAGGTAGCCATCAGCTGTGGCAAGTACAGATTGAGCATCACCATCTTTTTCGGATGAATAGCTGCCCACCCAATTAAGAGCGTTCGTGTATTTGTATACCACGGATTCTCCGCTTTCATATCCGGCCACAATAACAGATCCATCAGCGGCTACTTCTATATCGTTTATAAAATTGAATACATAAGAATCAGCTCCTACCTGTCTGAGGTCAAAGTCGTATTTCTTCAGTTTATTCCTGAAGGATGAATTGTCTGAACTGGAAACAGATACAACGAAGCCATCCCGGGTAGTGGCAATTACATCCGCGTAATCCCTGAAACCGGTTCCATAATCGATCACTTTCTGGTTTATTATTACGAAGCCTGCAGAAAGAGTAGCAATATATGTGTTCAGATTACTGGAGTTGTTGGGATCCCTTCCATTGACGGCAATTACATACCCACCGCCGGCAAGCGTATCGATACCTGCTATCCAGCCTTCAGCAATCAAACTTGTAGTAACTGAATGCTCAGAGATCACACTGCCATCAGTTTTAGAGATCTTCATGAAATGCAGCTTATTGTTCTTCTCTCCGGCCAATACCAGTTCGTTGTTACGGGCAACAAATTCCCTCGCTCCAAAAGTGGGGACGGTTTTCGTCCATTCCACCAACCCCTTTTGGTTAACAGTCACTGTAACGCCCTGATGACCTGCAGCCTGAACCTGCAGAGAAGCGGTGCGGAGCGCAATCGTGGCGTTGGTGTCTACTCTCAGTTCAATACTGGCATCCCCGGAGCCACTGGTAACGCTGGCAGAGATCCATTCCGGAAGGCCACTCAGGCTCCACTCTCCATTACTGGAAATACTTAGTTGTGATTTGCCGCCAGCAGTGGCCAACTCAACTGTTGGCTGGCCAACAGCAAGGTTGATATCTTTATCTTTCTTACATGCTATGAACAAACCTGAAAAAGTAAATAATACAATTGCTGCCCATCGATTTTTAGCCGGTAATAACATACAATATTTTCGCCTTTTAACGAGCCGCTTTCGTAATACGTATTCAGATTCGGGTGAGCCCGCTCTTCTGCAGTAATAACCATGGAAAAAGGCGGATGAAAGGCTGTGACAGAATTGGGGCTGACGGTTTTTTACTTCTGTGGGAATGTTCCCGGAGAAAGGGAACATTCCCACCAAAAATACCCTTCTCCTTCCACTTCCCTCCATCCCTTTTTTCTGTTTCTTGTTGGCATAACGAATTGCCAATGAAAAAAACTATCCTCAACCTCTTGTTGGCGTTTACCACTGCCAACTGCTTTTCCCAGGCATTCACTCCCGGAAATTTTATAGTCGTAAGGATCGGCTCCGGTGCTGAACCCCTCGTAGCAGGAAAAGCCCAATCGGTTTTTTTAGATGAGTACAACCCTTGCGGAGATCTGGTCAGATCCATTCCTATGCCTATTGCAGTGAATGGTGCTAATAAAAGACTGACCCTGCCCATTTCCACCACCGATTACACGGAAGGGTATATCAGCCTGTCACAAGATGGCAGCCTGCTGGCCCTCGGCGGCTACGATGCCGATACCGGAACAACCTCCGTTTCAAGCTCCACATCTACTGCAGTGAAAAGGGTAGTGGCCATCATCGATCACAATGCCAGCGTAAACACCAGTACTGCACTCACAGCCTTCAGTGGCCAGGCCATCCGTGCCGCTGTGATCGAAGGCTCCGGTATCTGGACCAGCGGCGGTTCCGGCGGCGTGATGTATACCACGCTCGGTGGCACCACGCACACGCAACTCACTACCACCACGGCACGCAACGTAATGGTGATCGATGGACAACTCTACGCTACCTCCACATCAGGCTCTTTGCGCATTACCAAAGTTGGCACCGGCCTTCCTGCCACAACCGGACAAACCATGGTGAACCTTCCCGGTGTGCCCACCGCAGGAAGCCCTTACCAGTTCTTCATGATCAATGCCGGTTCAGGTAACGATGTATTGTATGTTGCCGATGACAACCAGCTGAAGAAATATTCTTTGTCTGGCGGGTCATGGGTAAGCAATGGCGCTATCGGGGCTTTATCTGACAAGTACAGGGCGGTAACAGGCCAACTCAATACCAGCGGCGATGTTGTGATCTATGCTATCAGGAGAAATGATAACGCCACCAATGCAGGTGGAGAAATAGTCACGCTTACAGACAATACTGGTTATAATGCCAGCTTTGCTGCACTTGTTCCCAGAGTGATTGCAAAGTCCAATGATTACAATGTTTACAGGTCCATCATCATGGCCCCAGAAGCGGCATCACCCAGCCTGTTATCAAATTCGGCAGATGCGCCTGCGCAGCTGCAACTCACGCCCAATGCGGCGAGGGATAATGTGCTGGTAACTTTCAGCAACAAACAACTGACCAATGCCAGCATCGTGATCACCAATCCGGCTGGTCAGGTAGTGAAGAGAATTGAAGGCTCTAACATCCAGGCTGGCCAGGTGAATATTGATGTTTCAGGCCTGATGAAAGGCGTTTATTATGTTACCCTCAATGGCGGTAAAAAGCCAGAGACGAAGAAGTTGCTCAAGTTGTAAACGCTGATGAAATAAAATTGCTCATATCTTTAAAGTATACCGGTTATGCAAAGGTTATTCTTCCTGTTATTTTTTATCGCATCCACACTGCATCTTCAAGCCAGGCAGCTTCCTGAACTGAAGCCTGTCCTGGATGCACAGGCTGGCAGCTCCGTGATCAATATCCCTGCGGGCACTTACCTGCTGAACAATATGACCTACGGTGCTTACCAGTTCAATGGCCTCAATAATGTAGAGGTGAGAGGCAATGGCTCCACCATCATCTGCAATTCACAGGAACTGGCATTCCGTTTCCTGAACTGCACCAATATCACGGTAAAGGATCTCTCTATCGATTATGATCCGCTCTGCTTCACGCAAGGTGTGATCGTTGCAAAAGACCCTTCCAACCTCTGGTTTGAAGTGGAGATAGATCCCGGCTACCCGGTAGACAATGTGCGCAATACCCGTGTACAATTCTATGATGCCGCTACGCGCCAGCTCAAACGCAACAGCATCACCACGGGTGAAGGACATTACAGTTCCTTCTCCAGGATCGGGACCAGCCGCAGGTTCAGGCTCAATAAGAACGCCGCCTGGGTAGCCTTTGAGAAAGTTGGGGACCTGGTAGTGCTGGATGTGGTGAGCACCAAAGCAAATCCTGCTGCACACTGCTTCATGCTGGAGAAATGCACCAATGCCACTGTGCAGGATGTGAACATCTATGGTTCCAATAGTTTCTCTTTTTTTGAGCGTGATTGCAAAAGCTCTCACTTCAATCGTTGCAAAGTAGGCAGAGGTTCAATGCCTGCCGGCATCCCTGCCAGGCTGCGTTCTGGTAATGCAGATGGCATTCACAGCAGTCTCGCCAGCCAGGGCCCGCTGATCGAAAACTGTGATGTGAAACACAATGGTGATGATTGCATCGTAGTGGTTGGCCGTTCATTCCCCGTATGCAGGATCGACAGCCTGGCGAAGACCATGCACGTGATCAGCAGGGAAGGGCTTCCCATCTTCTATGTAGGTGAGA
>NZ_JBQCGW010000242.1:0-19026 GCF_051955275.1 Pseudobacter sp.
CTTCAAACCTTATACGAATGAGCAAAAAATACCCGCAGTCCCTATTGCTGATAGTATTGATGCTGAGCTCCATGTTTTCATTCAGTCAAAGGCCATTGCCCGGGAACTACACTTCGGGGTTGGCGGATCTGAATTTTATCCGGACCTGGATTGTAAAAAAGCCAACTACCAATACGAACGACCTCACAGTTGCTACTAATCTGCCTGCTGCGCAGATCAGTACGATTTATATTGATGGACTTGGAAAGCCGGTACAACTGGTTTCCAAACAAGGCAGCTTACCCACCGGGCAGAATCCGACAGATCTGATTCAATCATTTTTATTTGACGCAAACGGCCGGGAAACAGTTAAATATCTGCCTTCGGCAATGAACGCATCAGATCCGTCAAAAGATAATGGGCTCTTTAAGCTGAATGCATTCCGGCAGCAGGCCGACTTTCACAACCTATACCAGAACGGTAATCCCGGAGAAACCAACCTGGGTCCCAATAGTCTGAATTACGCCTACAGGGTTACTGCATATGAAAGATCGCCGTTGAACCGGATTGAGGAGGCTTTTGCTCCTGGTGAAAGCTGGGCAGGAACTGCTGAATATTATGCCGAGGCCAACAGGAAGTCAGCCAGGTTCAAATTCTGGCTGAATACAGCTGCCGATAATGTAAGAATATGGAATGTAACAGAAAACGGGCCTGGTAATTTTGCCACTTACAGCACCAGTGCTGCTTATCCGGATGGAGAGCTTACCAAAAAAGTGGATATAGATGAAAACGGAAAACAAACCATACTTTTCGTTGATATAGACGGAAAAAGTATCCTTAAGAAAGAACAGATCGGCGAGTTAACAGACGACGGAAACGGAATGGGGTATAATGGTTGGATTTGCACCTACTATCTGTACGACGACCTGGAAAGACTGCGCTGCATTATACAGCCGAAAGGTGTCGAAATGCTGAGCCAGTCCGGCTGGTCTGGAACTACAATGCAGAATATACTCAATGAGCAGTGCTTCAGGTTTGAATACGATGACCTGGACCGGATGATTATAAAAAAGATCCCTGGCTCAGGAGAAATGTATATGGTCTATGATGCGAAAGACCGTCCGGTGATGGTGCAGGACGCCAATTTAAGATTGCAGGATAAATGGCAGGTTACTTTATATGATGGGTTGAACAGAACGGTAATGACCGGTATTCTGAATTACAGCGGCACCTTCGCTTCCTTACAGTCATTGGTTACTGCTCAGACAGATGGATCATCCGGCAATAGTGGAGCTGGAATTCCGATAGATATCTCTCTGCGTGATATGGCATCAGGGCCATTTGAAGCTATCCGGTCAATAACCCTGGAGCCGGGATTCTATACCGAAACCGATGGTGAATTTACAGCAGAAATAGTAGCTGGTCCCGGAGGAGAAAATGGAGAAACCTCTTTATTCGAAGGTCTGCTGATCAATTGCAATCCACTTCCTCCCGGCGCAGACTTTTCTTATCTGACCATTACTTACTATGATAATTATTTATGGACAGACAAAGTCCCTGCACATTATAGATCCTTTGAATCCGGTTTGAATACTTCTTTTCTGACACCGGATAATAATACATGGCCATATGCACAGGCGTCACAACCTGCCGATAACACGATGGGATCAATAACCGGTTCAATTGTCAGAACACTCGATGGTACCCAAACCATGTACAAGGTTAATTTTTACGACAAAAAAAGTAACCTGATACAGGTGAAAGAAAGTAATTATTCGGGAGGATATAATATAAGAAGCGCTCAATATAATTTTGCCGGGCAACCACTTGTAATGATTGCTCACCAGACGCTGGCAGGCTCTACTCCGGAAACGCATACCATTACCACTAAACTCACTTATGATAACCTGGACAGATTGTTGACTACCAGTAAAACTGTGAGTAGTAATATCAATGGCGTTACCGTGAATAAACCAGAACAGGTCATTGCAAGTAATGAATATGATGCGTTGGGACAATTGAAGAAAAAGAATTTTGCTCCCGGATATAACAGCAATGCTGGTCTGGAGTCCATGAAATACGACTATAATATCCGTGGATGGCTGCAAGGCATCAACCGGGAATTCGCCAGAGACGAAAATAATTCCAATTATTTCGGCTTTGAACTGGGATATGACAAACCCACACTTGTTGAGACTGCTCTAGCTGCCGCAGGCAATAACGGTACTTCATTCCAGTTCAATGGAAATATTTCCAGGATGGTATGGAAAAGCAAAGGTGATGGCGAGAAGAGAAAATACAATTTTTCTTATGATGCGGCAAACAGGTTGCTGAGTGCAGATTTTAACCAACTTACCGGAGGCACGTTCAACAAATCTGCTGGCATTGATTATAGTGTAAAACTGGGTAATGGAACGGATCCGTCAACAGCATACGATGCAAATGGAAATATCCTGAAAATGCAACAGTGGGGCCTGAAATTGAACACCTCTCCGAAAATAGACGATCTTACTTACCAGTATCAGAACTCAGGTAATAAATTGGCCAGCGTAACTGAGGCTGCTACGGCGGGAGGTGATCTGGGAGATTTCAAAGACGGAAGCAATGGTTTGAATCCGGACTATTCCTATGATGGTAATGGAAATGTTACCAGCGATCTCAACAGAGGGATCAGCAATATCAAATACAATTACCTGAACCTTCCGGAGGAACTCACGGTTACCGGTAAAGGAACCATAAAATACTTCTATGATGCAGAAGGTACTAAATTGAAAAAAGTTACACAGGAAAATAATGGCACCGTACAATTCAACAACAGCAATGTAACCACCAATATCACTACCACCACCACGTATATCGGTGAAGCTGTGTATGAAAGTAAAAGTTATAGCGCATCATCTCTCAACACTTTGAATTATACCAACCGGCTTCAGTTCCTGGATTGCGAAGAAGGAAGAATACGTTATCTTCCTGCCGGAGGAGTTAATGCGAACGGATCTTTTGAGTATGACTACATGTTGAAGGATCATCTTGGTAATGTAAGAATGGTACTCACAGAAGAACAAAAAGCAGATAGTTATCCGGCGGCAACCATGGAGTCTGCACAATCAGTAACAGAAGAGGCATTGTATTCAAATATCGCCAGTACCAGGGAAAACAAGCCTGCCGGGTATCCTGCCGATCCATATTCAAATCCAAATGACAAGGCAGCAAAAGTAAGAGGCGACGGACACAAGATCGGCCCGGCAATCGTTTTGAAAGTGATGGCCGGAGACAAATTCAACCTGAGGGCAAACAGCTGGTATAAAACGTATGGAGTATCTCCGGGTACACCGGTTAATCCACTGACTGATCTCCTGACGGCACTGGCCGGCAGCGTAGGAGGAATTACAGCCGCTCACGGTGGTGTTACTGCCTCTGAAATTACAGGCAGCGGCGTTTTATCTCCCAATGTGGTTAGGTTCCTCGGAGACAGAACAAGCAATAATACCAGACCCCGCGCTTTTTTAAACTGGATTTTACTGGATGAACAGTTCAAGGCAGCTGAAGATGCAAACGGCAATATTATCGGATCAGGCCTCAGCGGTTGTGATCAGGTAGGCGATAATGAAGAATTCAAGCTTCATCAGTTTACAGACCTCAGCGTCCGGAAGAACGGCTACCTCTATGTGTATGTCAGCAATGAAACACCCAATATAGATGTATATTTCGATAACCTTCAGATAACCCATACCAAAGGCCCCATTCTGGAGGAAACCCATTATTATCCATTCGGGCTGACCATGGAGGGAATCAGCGCTGACGCTGCCGGAAAACTAGATAATAAATATGAATATAATGGAAAAGAAAAACAGGAAAAAGAATTCAGCGATGGAAGCGGACTGGATATGTATGACTATGGCGCAAGGTTTTATGACCCGCAGATAGGCAGATGGCATGTTGTTGATCCATTACTGGAAAAATATATTTCCATTTCACCCTATGCTTATGCCAGCAATAGTCCCGTTAACAATATTGATCAGGGAGGATTAACACCAGTACCGGTAAGGCTGCTTTTTTACGGAGGAGCTCGTTCTGTGGGTGACAATGGCGCTTTTAAATATGCTGCAAAGAATGTGAATAAGGATTACGGAGGAGGAGGTAAATTTTTCTTTGCTAAAAGCGGTCAGTACGTGGTGGATAAAATAAATGCTCAGGCCAATAATTCCGTTCAATCCGTCGACTTTTTTACGCACGGTTCCGAGTATGCTTTGTTCATGGTAAGAAATGAAAATACAGGTGCAACAGGTGAAAGCGAGTCTATCCCGTATGAAGAAAAGGAAGCTAATAATCTTTATGCCAGCGAAACTGCTCAAGGTGTGGGAAGCTGGTTTGGGGGTAATGAAAATACAGATATCGGCAAGATCGATTATAATAAGTTCACAAATGATGCTGTTATAGAAGTTCATGGATGTAAAGGAGCAAGCGGAACGATTGTTATTGATAATATGGCTACCAATCTCTCCGAAAACCTGTACAATGCGGGGAAAAAGAATGCTGTAGTGATTGCTCATACCACAAAAGCTAATCCACAGATCAATGGTGAAGGCAGAACATCTGTCAAACAACAGGATTACAGACATGGTGAAAGAGCGGTATATCATAATGGCAAATTATTGTTCTCCACCAGGATAAAAGGCCGCATCAGTCAGAAAGTGATAAATTCATATCTTGAGAAAAAGAAAAAAGCAGGGAGTGAATATGATGGAAACAAACAGGTATATGTGAAGGAAGAAAAGAAAAAGAAACCGAAGCCTGAAAAAAAGAAGCCCAAACTAAGAAACAATGCCAGGTAAAAGAACAAAATCAACTTTTCTCATATCAGCGGCAGTGGTTATCACTGCCGCTTTCATCTGGTATTTTAAATTTTCCAGCACCAGAATCCAGGAAAATGTGAACGTTGAATGTCGCTACATGGCTTATGCCTGTGGCGATTGCTACCCTCAGTACGAGGTAAAGAAAGTTAAACCAGCTTCTTTAAGCACAAAGCTTACCGGCAAAGTAATTGCCATAGAATTCAGTGATAAAAAGCAGGAAGTTGCGTTTGGAAATCAGGCCGGCCTCTGCGCAATCTGTTACAATTATTCTCTCAGCGGCACACTTTATTATTCGCGAAAAATGGATTGCTATGTATTGAAGCTACAAAAATTCAAGCTGTCGTTGCCTGATAAAGAATGCTGCCCTCAATGATTCAGTTTTTCAAGAAACAGAATTGAGTAATTCCTGAAATCGATGTGGATCAGGTACCTGTTCCTGCCAAGCGTGACAATGTAAATGGGTTCATGTATCTCCGGTGCCAGCAGACTTGCATACATAACCAACTCGGCTTTTGTTGGAGCACTGAGCAGCACAACGGAATGCTGCCTGATCAACCTCAACCAGAGCTTATCAGCCTCTGTTATGTTTTGAATTATCTTTCCCGGCCTGGTTTGCAGACTGCCATCAGGTTGCTGAATGTGAAAGTTAGCATCAGTCCCGGCAATCGCCCCATTACCCTTGCCGGCAGAAAGTGCTGACCAAAGAGAAGGACCGCAGATAAATGACTTGCCAAATACCGGCGATAAACTCTTATCCGAAAAAGCTTGCCGGAGCAAAGCAGAGGCCTTTTGATTCACACTGTCTTTGGCTTTAATCAACTTATAATTCTGAGCCTTGCTCAGGTGTGGGCTGAGTAACACGAGAAGAATAGCAATAAGTCCGGGAGTAATATTCAGACGGATCTTGTAAGGATGAACAATAGGTAAGGGCATTATAAAAGAGTTTGATAAACTGCAACTCAAAAATAGCTAAAAAAAGGAACTTACTTACCCAGCCTCACCACCTCCCTGCCTCTTTTCCCCCATTTCCCCATATATCACTAAATTTGCATTGAATCGGGCAATGTACTATGGATTATGCACAGGAGTTCAGGAAGTTCATCAGCAGTCAGTACTTGTATGCAGGCGTTCGTATTACGGCAGGCGCCGTAATTCCCGCCATCATCCTCTATCAGTACGGCCTGCTCGGCTCCATGATGGCTGTTCCGCTCGGCGCCCTCTGTGTAGGCTTCACTGATAACCCCGGCCCCATCCAGCATCGCAGAAATGCCATCTTCATCAGTATCGGGTTCAATTTTATCGTAGCCATGCTCGCCGGACTTTCGCGTGGCCATTCCTGGATCATCGGTATCGAGCTCGTAGCACTCAGCATGTTCCTCTCACTGCTGGGGGTATACGGCAACCGCGCCAACAGCATCGGCTCCATCGCCTTGCTTGTTTTTATTTTCAATATCGATGCACACCTCTCCCCCGCCGGCAATGAATTCCGGGATATCCTGATCAATGCCGGATGGTTCACCGTTGGCGGCCTCTGGTACGCCATCCTCAGCCTGCTCCTGCATACATTGAGGCCGTACAAACTCATTCAGCAATTGCTTGGAGAAAGCCTCATGGAAACGGCACGGTACCTGGAAGTTAAAGCAGCCTTCTATAAAAAAGATCCTGACTATAAAGAGAACTACCGCTCTCTCATGCGGCACCAGATCGCTATACACCAACACCAGGATGAACTGCGTGAAATGCTGTTCAAAGCCCGCAGCGTGGTGCGCGAGTCCACCCGCAAGGGAAGAGTGCTGATGCAGATGTTCCTCGACAGTATCGATCTCTTCGAGCGGATCATGACCACCCAGCAGGATTACGAATCCCTGCACAAGGAATTTGATCACGAAGAGATCCTCCTCGTCTACAACCGCACCATCCTTGAAATGGCCGACACCCTCAACGATATCGGCCTCGCCATCCAGAATGGACTTCCCTACCGCAATGAAAGAAGAATAGACCGCCTCATAGACAACGCCAAGGACGCCTTCTTCTCCATGCGCAACAAAAAGCTGAACGCCACCAATATCGAAGGTTTCATCAAACTCCGGCATATCCTCTTCAGCCTCCAGGACCTCGCCGAACGCATCAAGATCCTTTCCCAATACACCAGCTACGACCGCAGCATCAGCAAAATGCTCAAAAGCCAGGAACCGGAAAGAGTGAAGAACCTCGACCGCTTCATCACCCGCCAGGAACTCGATCCCAACCTGCTCTTCGATAACCTGAGCTTACAATCCACCACTTTCCGGCACGCTGCCAGGCTCACACTTGCCCTCATTGTGGGTTATATAGTATCGATGCTCTTCCCGCTTGGACACGGCTACTGGATCCTGCTGACCATCACCACCATCCTGAAACCCGCGTACAGCATCACAAAAAAACGGAACGGCAACCGTATCATCGGAACACTTACCGGCGCCTTCCTTGGTTTTGCCGCTATTTATATCACGATGGACACCACCATCCTGTTCATCATCATGCTGCTGGCCATGATCATTTCCTACAGCATGCTGAAGCTGAATTATCTCGTGAGCTCCGCAGGAATCACTGTTTATGTGATCATCAGTTTCCACTTTCTCAATCCATCGGGTCTGGGCGTGGTGCTGCATGACCGTGTGCTGGATACGGCCATCGGATGCGTGATCGCCTTCATTGCATCTTCGTTTGTGCTTCCCAGTTGGGAGAAAGAACAGATCGCACACTACCTGGAGGTGGCCATCCCCGCTAATCGCGCTTACTTCTCCACAGTAGCCAAAGCCTTTACCGGCAGCGGCTTTGATATCACCAACTACAAAGTGGCCAGAAAGGGGGCATTCGTGGCGCTCGCGAATATGTCGGATCATTTTCAGAGAATGATGTCTGAGCCCAGGAGCAAACAATATAACCTGGAGAACTATCACCAGTTCGTTGCCACCAGCCACCTGCTCACTTCGCATATCGCCTCCCTCTCATATTACGCGCAACGGTCCGGGCAGCAATACAGTTCCATGGACTTCCAGCCGCTTGTGAACCAGGTGGAAGCACAGTTCGATCTGGCAACTGCCATCCTCGAAAACCGCAGCAGCACCCAGGCCGAGCAAAAGCTGATGGAAGATACCATCCGTCAGAAATTAATGGAGCTTCTTCAGATCAGAAGGGATGAAATGGCCGGAGCACCTCTGGAAGAAGAAGAACAGACCGCCATCCGCAAAACACTATCAGACCTCAAAGCCATTACAGATCAGTTCCAGCTGATCAGCACCATTACTGCCGAACAGGTGAAGATCCTGGACAAGCTCAGGGATACGGCCCGGGAAAATACGCCCGTATAATCCGGCTCATCATTTCAACAACTTAGAGGCTCTATAATCCACCCCGGAGTCAAAAACATCCAGATAAAAAGAATTTAACAAATCGGCACCTAACATTCAGGGCAAAATAGTTGTCAGTACTCTATTCAACCGACAATCTTATTATATGCCTAATTTCACTACCATATACTGCCTGCTGTTTATCGCACTCACAGCAGCCAATTGTAAAAAAGACAAAGACAACGCCCCGCCACCCCCACAGGACCGCTGGGAGGCCATCGCCGCCCCGCAAAGGAATATCGGCACCGCCAACTGGAGCTTCAATATCGGTAACGAAGTATTCTTCGGCAATAAAGACAATAATTTGCATTTCTTCGACCTGGATAGAAAGGTCTGGGTAGGAAGTTTCAATTATCCCAATGGTTTTGAAGAACGCTGGAACTGTGCCGTAGCCGTGCACAACAACAAAGCCTATATCGGTAGCGGCAGATCAGGTAATGGATTTTTCCTGCGCGACTGGTGGGAATTCGATCCCAGTGCCTCCTTGCCCTGGAAACAACTGGCAGACTGTCCTGTTGAAGGCGCCGACGGAAGAGCTTTTATCCTGAATAATACTTTGTACAGCGCCTTGCAGATCAACGGAGCAATGGGCGATCAAAGCATTCAAACCAAAGTGTTTACTTATGATATCACCAATGATGAATGGGATACCCACATCAACCAGCTCAGCAAGAACTGCGGCACCAGTGGTTTCTCTTTTCTCCTGAACAATCAATTCCATTTCGGAGCTGGCTACAATAACCGGATCCCCGGCAGCATCTTCACCCGGGAGCATGCAGCATTCAACCCTGCCAACCAGCAGACCACTGCATTGGCTGAATTCCCGGTTGAACTGCAATCAGCCGAAAACGGCATAACCTTTACGCATAATGGTAAAGGTTATGTATTGGGAAAGAAACATGATTTGTATGAATATGATCCGGGTAATAACAAATGGAGGACCATGAACAAAGTTCCGGAAGAAGCCGGTAAAGGAGTCATCACCTACGTACACCAGTACAATGGTAAAACCTATGGCTTCACTTCCAAAGGTTTCCTGTACCAATACGTTCCGGAGTAGATCACTGCCAGAGACAGGCAGCACCCATGATAGCAGCATCTTCGCCTAGCAAGGCCGGACGCAGCTGCATTGTCATACCCATGGATTCAAAATGCCTGATCGTTGCCGGAATAAAGCAATCCCAGGCTTTTGCAATATTGCCACCTATCACCACTACATCCTGAATGGATGGCGGGAATTTCAGCAGCAATACTTCCCCCAGGTTATTGCCAAAGGTTTCAAATAATTGTTTTGCATGATCATCCTGATGATAATCATTCATCAGGTCCTTCACCCCATGAATGGTTTTGCCGCTCAGGCGCCGGTACTCCTGCACCACCCAGCGTGAACAGAGATAATCTTCCGCCCTTGAATCTTTATATGGCATACACCAGAGATCACCATCATGCAGTACATGATTGTAATACCCCGCCGAGCCCAAACCCGTACCCAGCGTAACACCTGCGGCATTGGCAAACCCCTTGCCCGCCCCGCCATACACTTCTCCCAGCAGGAATGCAGAAGCATCATTGATGAAACGGATACTATCCGAAGGGATCTGCAAAGCATCTCCCAGCAGTTGCTTTACATTAAGCCCGTATAATGAATCAAACTTATGCAGACCGGAAATATGGCTGATCCCTTTTTCGTAATCAAAAGGACCAGGCATGGCAATACCTATACAACCCACAGGCTCACCCGCTTTTTCGAAACTCTCCCGTATAACATCGGCCCATGCATTGATCAGCGTTTCCACACTCCCATGCGGATCCACCTTTGCATGCACTGCCGTGCCGCGAAAGAATTCAGCAATATCCAGCTTCACCATACAGGTGCTGATATGCGAGCCGCCGATATCTATTCCAAGTACTTTCATGTAAATTTTTATTTTTGCTGTGCCCGGTCGCTCCCCGGTAAGCCGGCATCAACATTATTTTCCCCAGTTCATGTTTGGTTTGTTACCCAGCCAGATCTCCAGCTCTCCGCCATTTGCAAAACTGGTGTGCGGGAAGCTCACTTTCTGCTGCTCTGCGCCATTCAGCGTTGCACGCTGAATATAACAATTAGCAGCACTGTTATTATGCGTTCTGATCACAAACTGATTGCCCTTGTAATAACGTTTGTCAAGTTTGATGGTGATGGTATCAAAAATGGGAGAAGTGATATCATACGTAGGGACCGCTTCCTGGTTACCAGTCAGACTGAACAGGCCGATCGCCATCAGGGCGCTCACGCCGCCCATTTGTCCCTGATCTTCATCATGCCCGCCATAACCCAGGTCAGGCGTAATTCCGCCATAGGCCTGCTCTTTCACCCTGCGCACCCAGTACTGGCTCAGCCAGGGTTTACCGGCGTGATTGAACACGTGCGCATTGGAACATCCGGGCTGGTTGGCATAACTGATATAACCATCATTGTAAGCAAATACAAAATCACTCGCTGCAGCCTTTTCAAAAGCATAATTGAGCTTGTCACAGAGTACGTCTTCCCCGCCCATCAGTTTAGCCAATCCTGGGATATCCTGCGATACACCGAATGTGGCCTGCCACGCATTGGCCTCCACCCAGCCTTCTCCGCTGAGCGGATTACTGTGCAGGAATTTTCCATCAGCGCCTTTAGGGAATAAGAGTTTCTGAGTAGTATCAAAACAGTTCATCCAGCTCTTGGAGCGGCGCATGAACTCATTGTAATCTTTCTTCTTTCCCAGCCGCTGCGCCATTTGCGCCACACCCCAGTCCTGGAATGCCGCCTCGATAGTGATGCCAGCATTACCAGGCCACCATCCCTTCTTGATATAGAAAGCTACATCCTGCGGCCTTCCTTCTTTTCCACCCCCTAACATGCCTCCTGGCATCTGGTTGCGTTTAAGTATTTCAAATGCATGTACCGGGTCAGCTTTTGTCAGTAAGCCTTTCATATACGTGCTCACCACCAGGTTGGCGGCAGGATTACCCGTCATGATATAAGAATAGCCACCACCGGAAGGCCCCCTTGGCAGCAATCCGCCATTGTTGGCGTACTCCAGCATACTGGCGCTCATTTCATCCTGCACTTCAGGCCAGGCCAGTCCCCAGAGCACATTCAGGTTCCATTGCGTGAGCCACCACGCGTCTGAGTTGTACATATGGAACTTCAGACTGCCATCTGCATTCTTAGGCACTGTTTTGATCTTGAACACTGCATCCGTGAAAGTGCCGTCTCGTTTGCCTTCCGTACGATCCGGATAATCACCGGACACATCATTGATCTTATGTCTTCCCAGCAGTACATGCCAGAGATCAGTATAGAATTTGATCTTCTGCGCAACGGTCCCGCCTTTCACATCGATCTTTCCCAGCCATTCATTCCAGATAGCTTTAGACTCATTACGCACCTGGTCGAAATCCCAGGTATTGCATTCTGTATTCAGATTGTTCCTGGCATTTTCAATATTGGTGTAAGAGATAGCGATCTTCATCTTCACCTGGTCTCCTGCCTTTATGTTAAAGGATGCCGTCATGCCGGCACTATCACCTTTCAACGCATTGATATTCTTCAAAGGCTTTACACCATTCCAGCCATCCAGTGCATCGAAGGCCTTATCGAATTTCATTACAAAGAATATTTTCACATCCTTTGGCCCGCCCCAGTATCTTTTGGTGGAACTGAATGATCCTTCGATCTCATGATCATTTACTTTACGCACATCCACATTGGCCATGGTGGCATTGCTCACATGTGTGCCGAGGTTGGTGAGGATGCGCGCTTTCATATCCTGCGTCCAGGTAAAGCGATAAAAACTCACACGGTCCGTGGAAGTCAGCTCCACCCAGGTCTTTGGTTCATGGAGGAATACACGCTGATAACCTGGCTGTACGATCTCGTCATCATGATTGAATTTTGCCTTCCATGATGAAGGCCCCTGTGTGGGATCTACTGATGGCGCCACCGGCATGATATCCACACCACTCAGCATCCAGCAATGGATCTGTCCGAACCCCAGGATATCACTTTCATTGTAATTGTAGCCACCACCATTCTGATTTTTATTCCTGGTATGCGGTGCGGCGCCTACCATCCCAAAGGGACGGTTACCGGTGATGAAGAATATATAACGACCGCGATTGGTCTCGATATAGGGATCAACCCAGCTTACAAAGTCATTGCTCTGTACCGGTGATTCATATACTTCGAATTCGGAAAGTCCGAGATCACTGCCATTACCATCGGTGACAACAAATTTCACCCAGGTGATGGTCTTGTCAGGGAAGGAAATGGATTTACCGGTTCCATCATTAGGCAGCTGGTTCACCCAGATCCGGCTGCCGTCACTGAATTCCAGCCGTCCTCCGGCAGTATGCTCTTTCATGGAAGCACGATCGTACAACACGATCCTGTTGATCACCTGTGGTGTTTTCCATTCCAGGTTCACCCAGGGAAAACGGATATAGCCCCAGTCGGTGGTGACGCCTTCACAGGCCCACTCTCCCTTTCCATCGATACCGATCCGGCCATCTGTTACGTTTTCAGCATCGAAAGAAGCATTCAGTGATGTAGAAACCGTAACAGTGGCATTCGGAGCGATATTGCCGGGACCGGCCATCAGAAACTCAACCAAAAGAATTGATACAGACAGTAACAAATATTTTTTCATAGCAAGACCGTTGAATTATTTGGCAGCAGGCTCAGGCCAGTTATCACTGCGGAACGGAACCGCCGGCAAGCCTGCCTTATTGCATAAATTAGTTACGGGATAATTAGAGAAAGCATATCGTACAGCAACAGGTTTTGCAACCGCTGCGGACTGTACCCAGACTTCATTTCCACGGATCACAGCTTTGGCAGGATGAAATTGCTGGTCCGTGCCGGCTACATAAAAATGCATTGGCGCTTGTGCATCACTGGTAGCAAGAACGTCACCCGTAGTTTCAGCTTGAAAAGAAACTTTCACCGTATTTCCTTCTACCCTCATCGATTTATACTGAGGCCCTTTGTAAGCCACAGGTTTCTTATAATCCCTGTTCAGCGCCAT
This sequence comes from Pseudobacter sp., assembly GCF_051955275.1. NCBI lineage: Bacteria > Pseudomonadati > Bacteroidota > Chitinophagia > Chitinophagales > Chitinophagaceae > Pseudobacter > Pseudobacter sp. The sequence continues at coordinate 13,279 of NZ_JBQCGW010000242.1, forward strand.
TTTAGCCAGCCTGATGCCAACCTGCTGCTTGTTGCGGGGATGCAGGTCATCGGCTTCGCCAAGGTCCATGATAACAGCCATGCCGGTATTGCGCGTCTGTTTCATAACTGCCTCCTGGGCTTCGCGGAAATAACCGTAGTAGTTGGTCCAGGTGGTATCTCCTTCCCATTTGAAGGGTGCCACCTGTACATAGTAAAAAGGAAGATCGCCCTGATTGAATAAAGAACGCCAGTTGCCGATCATGGCGCTGGTAAGCCTGGTGTAGGCCTCACGCTCAAAGCGATTGCTCTCACCCTGGTACCAGAGCATACCGCGTAAACTGAGGTTGCGCAAGGGATAGATCATTGCATTGTAGAACAGTGTTGGCCTTACCACCTTCTCGAATGTAACCACAGAATCCAGCGGCTCTCTCGACAAGGCGCTGGTATCATACGGATACAAATATTTTTGATTGAGTACGGGATCCTTTTCAAGAGTTTCCCTGCTCGTCCAGATCTGACAGGCGGAACCGCCTACACTGCTCACCACCAGGCCGATGGGCAGCCTGAGCTGCTGATGCAGTTCACGGGCAAAAAAATAAGCCACACCGCTGAAATCAGGCACTGTAGCAGGAGTACAGATCTTCCAGCTGCCATTGATGCAATCATTTTCGGGTTCAGCCTTGAAATCAGTACGCACATTGTACAAACGGATGGCAGGATAGTCTGCGTGCCGGATCTCCTGTTCATAGTTCACTACGCCGCGCAACCAGGGTATGAATGGTTTCAGTTCCATATCCATATTGCTCTGGCCGCTGCAAAGCCATACCTCGCCGATCAATATATTACGCAGCCAAACCGTATCCTTGCCGGAACTGATGAGGATGGTATGCGGCGTATAATCTCCCGGAGTTGCTTTGGGAACGGGTATTTCGGTTATCCATTCCTGTTGCTCGCTGGAGGAGGTTGTAACTGATTGTTGCATCCAGTCGGCTTTCACTTCAATCCGCTGTCCTGCAACAGCCTGGCCCCATACTTTAAATGGCTTTGCCTGCTGCAATACCATATTCGACTGAATGGTATTGGCTATTGTGAACGTAGGCGGTGCAGCTGCCAATAAAGCCGGACCGTAGAGAACGGTCCAGCTGCAGATTACTATATGAAATATCAATTTTCTCATGTTATTCGTTGATTTTCACCTTCACGAAACGGGGACGGTACAATTGCGGATGCTCCTTCACATCATTGAAGAAATCAAAGGAATTCACATTGTAACTGATGAGCAGCTCATTGGGCTGGCTCAGCACCGTATGCACTTTTGCATTGTAAGGGAAGAAATCCTTATCATCCGCTACGGAAGCGCTGCAATCGAAAAGACGGATCACCTTACCGAAAGGTCCTACCGGCGAACTGCCCAAGCGCAAGCCCACAAATTTGCCTAACCCTTCTTCCTGGAACACCAGCGCATACCTGCCGTCTTTCAGTTGCATTACACCCAGCTCATTGCTCAACTTGTCTGTAACGGTCCTGATCTTGGGCAGGTCTGTTGTCCAACCTGCGCCATCATAGAATGTCCATTTGCTGAAATCCTCGATGAATGCAGGTTCTACGCGCGCCACCATCAACTCTTTCTGTTGACCACGAATGCCATAGATATAAACAAAACCATCCGGATCGGCAGCACCGGCTTCCTTTGTGTTCACCAGGATGCCTGCACCGAATGTACCTGTGCTGTCAACTGCTTTACCCAGGAAGAAAGGGATATCGATCTGACGTTGGTTCGCGAACGGAGGTTGGCTGTTTCCTGGCAGCACTACGAGTGTATTTCCCATTTCCTTGAATGGAAACGGAGATCCATCATGCGTATCTTTTATGCGATAGCCGAAAATATAAAGGTCATTGTTCTTTGCCTGGTTCACAAAACCATCTCCCATCCAGTAATATTCATCAACGCCCGTGGCAGCTGTTTTTGGTGTGAACAGTGATTTATTCTTACCACCTTCTTTGGGCCAGTAGAAATTGATACGATTACTATCGGGCTCATTACCTTTCAGTACAGCGATGGAATTGTGGATCATTTCATATCCGGGCTTCAGTTTACCATCCGGTCCGATCTCTCCCAGCATGGTATCGCTGAACCAGATAATGGTTTCGCTGCCGGCGGATGCATTGGCATTCTCACGGCCATCGCGGGTTACAGCAAAGATGCCATCACCACCAAACCAGCCAAGCGTTCTTTTGAACAGTCTGCTCCACTCTGGAGCTTCTTCTGTTGTGAAGCTCACAGAATCCAGACTGAGTGGCTCTTTTGTTTCAGCCTGCGCAGGCGCACTGTTGTTGCAGCCTGCCATCAGCAGGCAAGCAAAAGTGAATGCCGAAGCTGCAATGATATTGTGTTTTGAAGTTTGATTCATACTGAGAAGGGTTTATAATGTAGGCACAAAAGTGTATACAAATTGTTCCTTGTCTGTGTAGGGAGGCCCGAGCCAGCTGAGGTCTATCACAATATCCATCTTCAGCTCATTGCTGGAGATACTGCGTACCTTGAACTGCTCCACTGTTCTCTGCGATGGTGCAAATACATTATAATATTCCCATTGAAAAGTCTGTTCATCTTCGCTCAACTGCCATTTATCATAAATATTCAACCCTTCCAGTCCACAACCTGCAGCGCCGAAGTTCACACTCATGCTGCTGTCTTTGTTGAAAATATAGATATTATCTTTAACGCAGTTGTCGATCTCTTCTGCTGCCGGGCTTGCAGTGACCCTAAGTTGTGAAGTGATCTTCCATCTTTTAGAATAGATGATCTCCGCAGCATTGGCTTCCGTATGTACGGTCAGGTCTTTCTCCACTATCCTTCCCTGGTTATCGGTGAGCTTGAAATTGAAACCTACCAGTTTGTCGATCTCATCACGCTGCAGCGTATAGTAGAATATATAACGGTATTTGTTCTCTCCGGTTGATGCAGGGTTCACGGACTTTGTTCCGTACACTGCATCGGGTTTCAGGTTCACACCCTTGGTGATCTCGAGTGTTTTTACACCACCGGGAACGGTCATTTCAAGGGTTACTTCCACTTCGCGGTCAGACTTATTGACCAGGAAATCGGTGGACATATCGATTACAGGAACATTGGGATCGTCCTTGTCTTTTTTACAGCCTGTCAGCACGTAGAGGCAGACAGCCATCAGCAGTGAAAATGGGTATAGGCGCATGATCGTTAGTTTTATTAAATGATGTAAACAGTTTATTTGTTCTTCCAGAACTGCTCGATCTCTTCCAGTGATTTCTCCTTGGTTTCAGGCACCAGCCTCCACACAAAGAAGAAAGCGATCACGGACATGATCATGTAGATCCAGAATGTATAAGCAGGTCCCACGGATGACTGCAGCATCGGGAAGGTCTGCGATACGGCAAACACAGCCACCCAGAGAAAGAAGATAGCTACAGACATCGCCCTGCCACGCACATGTGTGGGGAAGATCTCAGCCACTACTACAAACGTGAGTGGTCCCAGGGAAATGGCAAAGAATGCGATATAAGCCAGGATCGCTACCAGGATCAATGGTCCCTGGTTGAAGCCGAAATGAAAGGCGGCGCCTACAATCGCCAGGCAGATGGTCATACCACCGGCGCCTAACAACAGGAGCTTTTTTCTGCCCCATTTATCTACGTATTTTATAGCAACGATAGTGAACAGCGTATTGATCACACCCACCAGCACGGTCTGCATCATTGCGCTACTAGATCCGTCGCCACTGGATTTGAAGATCTCCGGCGCGTAGTACATAATGGCATTGATCCCCGTCACCTGCGAGAGGATGGCCAGGATAATGCCGATGAATAATACATAACGCAATCCGGGTTGCAGTAAGATACCGAAGGAAGTTTCCGTATCCTCTTTCATGGCGGAGCGGATATTGCTCATTTCTTCTTTCGCTTTTTCAGTACCGTTCACTTTGGTGAGTACATCTTCCGCTTCATCCAGCCTGTTCTGCTGCGCCAGCCAGCGTGGGCTTTCCGGCACAGGGATCAGCAGAACGATGAAGAGCAGGGATGGCAATAAGCCGCTACCGAACATCCATCTCCATCCGCTCTCGATATTCCAGGCTTCGTTGTGCATGCCGGCGATCCACGCATTCACAAAATAGATCAGCAGGATGCCGAGCACGATGCCCATCTGGTAAATGGAAATGAGCCGCCCGCGGATATTGGCCGGGGCGATCTCAGAAATATACAATGGCGATAACATGGAGGCAATGCCGATACCGATGCCTCCGATGAGACGGAAAAAGATGAACCAGTTCAGGCTGAGCGGAAGCATGATACCCAGGGAGGAGATGGCGAAAGCAAAGGCTGAGATCATCAGCACTTTCTTACGGCCGATCCGGTCGCTCAGGCTTCCTGCAAACATAGCACCGATCACACAGCCTACCAGCGCACAGGATGCCACCCATCCCATCATGGCCGGGCTCAGTCCGTATTTTTGCTGAATGAACCCGATGGCGCCTGCTACCACTGCCGTGTCGTAACCGAACAGCAATCCTCCCACCGCCGCCACATAGGTGCATTTGTAAACATATTGCAATCCTTGTTTGTGCATAATCGTTAGTAGTTAGAAGTTTAGTTTATTCTGTAATCGATCAGGTTTTCTGTGCGAACATATGCTTTGATAGTTGCGCACTGCTGACCTTCACCGGCTCCATACGGACGGATAGTGTACTCCCCTGCATCGGCAGGCACGATAAAGGTTTCAGCGTAGTGTACAACGAATGGTTTGAAAGCGTTGGCCGGACTTTCAACGATGGCTTCCCTTCCTTCGATGAGGTTGAGCACATTGAATCGTCCTTCTGTATTATGTGTCACTTTCTTTGTGAACCAGTACCTTCTCGTTTCAATGAAAGAGGTTTCATCAAGACCTGTGCGCTCTTCTTTCCAGCCATCACCTTCTGCCAGCGTTTCCACTTTGTTGAGGATATGCTCCCGGGTCCACTCCGTGGTACGGTTCCACTGGATCACGTTCTTTCCATGTTCCAGGGAAATGGGACGGGGTTTTCCATCGAGCCCCATCCGGCCCCAGTCGTACAACTTGAAAGTGAAGATGTATGGTGTGGCGCTGATCTCCAGCACCACACTGTTTGCGCCGGAGCAATGCACCGTTCCTGAAGGGATCAGTACATGGTCATGTTTTTTGATCGGCCATTTCTCCACATAGGCTTCCGCATCAAAATCGGAACCATTGGTTTGAGCATCCTGCAACGCTCCGATCATTTTCTCAGGCACTACATTATCTTTCAATCCCAGGTATACGAATGCGCCTTCCCTGGCTTCCAGGAAATAATAGCTCTCATCCTGGGTATAGGCCATACCGAATTTCTCGCGGATATATTCCCTGAGCGGATGCACCTGCAGGCTGAGGTTACCGCCTTCCATGGTATCCAGGAAATCGAAGCGGATGGGGAACTCTGCCCCGAATGCCTCATATACTTTTTTACCGAGCAATTGCTGTGGTTTATTGAATACCAGGTTGATGCTGGGCGTTTCAAAGATCATATCGCCAAACTGCAGCAGCAGGCTGTTCTCTTCGGGTACGCAATCGAATCCCCAGGCAAAGTTCACCTGGTTGGGATCGAGGCCGATCACGCTCTTGAGCCATTGTCCACCCCATGGGCCCGGATCAAAATAAGGCACTACGCGGAACGGGCGGCTTACCGCTTCTTTGAAGGCGGCCAGGAGGGCTTCGCCACGCACCATCTTCGGTTGTCCG
>NZ_JBQCGW010000243.1:0-2767 GCF_051955275.1 Pseudobacter sp.
CTGGAACAGGCAAAAGCCGAAGCTGAACTGGAAGCCCTCCGTAACCAGATAGATCCGCATTTCATTTTCAATTCTCTCAATACACTCTCTCACCTCATCGAGGAAAAGCCGCAAAAGGCCCGCCAGTTCAACGATAACCTTGCAGATGTGTACAGATACATCCTTCAGAGCAAGAAAAGAGAATTAGTATTGCTTCGCGAAGAATTGAGTTTTCTGAATGATTATTTTTACCTGCTGCAAATCCGTTTCGAGAACGCGGTTCAATTACAGATCGGCATCCCCGAAGGTTTGCATGATCAGTACCTGATCCCTCCCATCTCATTGCAGGTGCTGGCTGAAAATGCCATCAAACACAATGAGTTTTCCGTATCCGCTCCATTGATAGTGGATGTTAACCTGCAGCACGGATGGCTGATAGTGAAAAATCCCATCAGGAGGAAAGTGCTGAGAAAGCCTTCCTCCCGGATCGGGCTGGCCAACCTGCAGGATCGGTATAAACTGACCACCAGCCGCGACATAATTATTACGGAAGAGGAAGAGAATTTTGTTGTGCGGCTGCCGGTCCTCAAAATCACATGATATGACAGTCATCATTGTTGAAGACGAAAAACCTGCGGCTGAAAAGCTGATCAAGTCACTGGCTGCCATCGATCCCGGTATCCAGGTGGCTGCTGTGTTGCCAAGCGTAAAGGATACGGTGAGCTGGTTGCACCAGAACCCTGTGCCGGAGCTGATCTTCATGGATATCGAGCTTACGGACGGACTTTCTTTCCGTGTGTTTGAGAAAGTGAATATCAGCTGCCCTGTTATTTTTGTAACCGCCTATGATGAATACTGGCAGGAAGCCTTCGAACATAACAGTATCGACTACCTGCTGAAACCTGTAAAACAGGAAAAGCTGGAAGCTGCACTGAAGAAGCATGATAAAGTGAAACAATACTTCACCGCCAATTATCAGTCCGTCATGAACTGGCCCAATACCAATCCGGCCGGTAGTTTCAAAAAAAGATTCCTGGTAAAAAGAGGAACGGATTACCAGAGCATCCGCACGGAAGACATCGCTTATTTCTATGCAGCACACAAACTGGTATGCATGGTGGATAGTAAAGGTCAGAAGTTCATTCTTGATCAGTCACTCAGCGATATCGAAGGGCAGCTGGATCCCGCCATGTTCTACCGGGTGAACAGGAAATACCTGCTCAATATGAGCGCTATCAAGCGGATCAAGTCCTATCCGAAAAGTAAACTATTGCTGGAAGTGGAGCCTCCCCTGCACGAAGAAGTGATCATCAGCCAGGAGAACGTGAGTGCTTTCAAATCCTGGATGGGTCAATAAAAAAGCCTACCGGCATCTAACCCGGTAGGCAACGTAGGGAATGTGTACGGATCAAAAAATGCGTGAATTAAGAACCGGGCTGGTTCTCTTAAAATTCGTGTTGCTTACTGACGCTGACCGCCGCCGGGACCACCAGGACCACGTTGTGGTCTCAGGGAAGGCTCGATCTCATCTTTCCATTTCTTGTACTGTGCCTCGTTGAAGATCTTCTTGAGCTTCTCATCACGGTCTTCGTTCAGCTTCATCATTTTTTCGCGCATCTGGTTGCGGTCTCCATTGCTGCTGCGCATTTCTTCAAACATCTTATCACGGGATTTGAAGTAATCCGTAAAAGCGGTATCGGCTTTTACTGTCTGGTCCTTATCCAGTTTCAGGTCGGCAAGCTTTTCCTTTACCAGTTTTACATTCTCTTCAACGGTGCGGCGTTGCATACCGCCACCCTGCGCCTGAACAGCTGCTGTGCAGGTCAGAACAACCGTTGCCAGCAGGAAAATGATCTTTTTCATGAGAAAGAATTATTTGTTTGAATAGATGGTATCTGCCTAATTGGATGCCGGTACACCGGAAAACCTGCGCCGGGTATAATTTTTGCCGCATCCACAAATCGGATTATCTTGCATATCCTTTAAAAACATGGATTGAATATGGAATATGGAAAAATCGTATCGGTAACTGGGTTACCCGGATTGTTTGAATTAGTAAGCAGCAAAAATGACGGGGCCATCGTACGGTCGCTGGAAGACAAATCCACAAAGTTTGTATCCAGCAGAATCCACAATTTTTCACACCTGGAAAGCATTGAGATTTATACCGTGCGAGATAATGTTAACCTGGTTGACGTATTCACTGCCATGGGTAGCCATAGCGATAAGCTGCCTGACGGCAAAGACGCTTCCTTAGTTAAAAAATATTTTGAGAAAGTATTTCCGGATCTGGACTTCGAGCGCGTGTATACCAGCGATATGAAGAAGATCGTTAAATGGTATTCCATCCTGAAAGCTGCTGACGTGGAAATCAAACTCAGGGAGTTTGAAGAAGAAGCAGAAGAAGCTCCCACTGAAGAAGTAGCTGAAAAACCAGCTAAAAAAGCCAAAAAAGAGGAAGTTGAGGCCGAAGAAAAGCCAAAAACAGCCAAAAAGAAGGCGGAAACCGCTGAAGAAGCCGGCGAAGAAAAAGAGGAAAAGCCTAAAAAGAAAGCTGCTCCAAAAGCTAAGAAAGAAGAAGCCGAAGGAGAAGAAAAACCAAAGGCCGCTCCAAAGAAAAAAGCCGCTCCTGCCGCTGAAAAAGGCGAAAAAGCAGAGAAAAAGCCTAAAAAATAATGTTAATAGCTCATTAGCACACAAACTCCAGGAAACATATTCTCCTGGAGTTTGTAGTTTTAATACATTAATTTATTCCTATGCAGTTTAGCGCAGATATTAAAAAGCTACC
>NZ_JBQCGW010000244.1:0-57541 GCF_051955275.1 Pseudobacter sp.
CTCAGAAAAAACAGAAGAGAAAAAATGGACGCTCTGGCGGAAATTCACCCAGAACGGCGTTACCAAATTCAACTGGCACTTCAATGCCCGTGAAAGGCTCACCCAGCTGCTGGACCGCGCCAAGGCAATGCACCGCGACGACTATACCAAACTCCTCTCCTTCTATAATTACGACCTGGACCAGACATCCCAGGACCGTGATCTGGACTCCATCATCTACAAAGCCAATGCCGGAATCCTGATCCATGACCTGCGTAACGCATGGATCGATAACCTGTACATGATCATGGGACAGGCATTGTACTACAAGAAGGATTTCGATACCGCCTATTTCACTTTCCAGTATGTGAACTATGCATTCGCTCCCAAGGAAAAAGACGGATATGATATTCCCATCGGCAGTAATGCCACCGAAGGAGGCAATGCCTTTTCCATAGCCACCAAAGAAGATAACCGGCTGCCCAAACGCGTTTGGAGCTCACCGCCCAGCCGCAATGAATCCTTTCTCTGGCAGATCCGGACCTATATCGCCAAACAGGAATACCCCGAAGCCTCAGGCCTTATTGAACAATTGAGAACAGATCCCAATTTCCCCGAACGCCTCCGCCCGGCTTACGAGGAAGTGAGAGCATTATATTTCTATGCCCAGGAAATGCACGACAGTGCTGCCGTTCACCTGGAACAGGCGCTGGACAATGCAGCCAACAAAGAAGAACGCGCAAGATGGGAATACCTTATTGCACAGCTTTATGAGAAAGCAGGCAGCCCGGCCAGTGCTTCCGAATTCTATGGCCGCGCCGTAAGCCACACCATCAATCCTGTACTGGAAGTTCATGGCCGCCTCAACAGCATCCGTATGAACAAAGGAGATGAAAAAGTGGTGAACGAAAATATCGAAGCACTATTGAAAATGGGCCGCCGCGAGAAGTACATGAACTACCGCGACCTCATCTATTACACCGCCGCGCAGATTGAACTGGAGCGGGGTAATATCGAGGCAGCCAAGCAACTGCTGCTCATTGCCACCAGGTACAAATCCCCCGAAAGCAATAACGATCAGATCTCCCGTGCATGGATCCAGCTGGGAGACATTGCTTACGGAGAGAAAAAATATGCCGAGTCAAAAAGCTACTACGACAGTACAACCCTGAACACGCATCCGGTGCTCACCACCGAAGCTTTTGCTGCCAGGAAAACGGCACTGGGCAACCTCGTGGAACAGGAGAACGTGATCTTCAGACAGGACAGCCTGCAGAAACTGGCCTCCCTGCCCGAAGCGGAACGTGATGCCATCATCAGAAAGATGGCACGCAAACTGCGCAAATCGCAGGGGCTGAAAGAAGAGGACGAAGCATTCGTGAATCCCGCCGTTGCCAATAACAGCAATCCCAATACGCCGCCACCCGACCTGTTCAGCAGCAGCGCTGAAGCAAAAGGTGAATGGTATTTCCAGAACCAGGGACTGAGAAGTAAAGGATTCTCGTCATTCAAAAGCAAATGGGGCAACCGTAAGAACGTAGATAACTGGAGAAGGGCCTCCGCCATCGTGCAAAGCACCAATAATGCGCCGGTGCCGGGAGACAGTCGCTCCGCCACCCTCAATCCCAATACCGGGGAAACAGGCGAAGCCAACCCAGAAGGAAGCGCGCTAACCTATGAGGGCCTCCTCAGGAATATACCCCTGACCGAATTACAAATGAAGCAATCCAACGACTCCATTGAAGCAGCACAGCTGAAGCTTGGTATCGTATTGACGGAAGGCATTGAGGATTACCTTTCTGCCATCACCGTTCTGGAGAACTGGCTGGAACGTTTCAACTACAGCGACAAACGTGCTGAAGGCCTCTACCATCTCTACTATTGTTATTACAAACTGGGCATGCAGCAGAAAGCCAATTCAGTTGCCCAGGAACTGAAACAGAAATATCCCGGCACTGAATTCGAGAAAACGGTGAGCCATCCCAATGGCACTCCTGAAGAAATTGCGGAGAAAGCTGCCGTTACCCGCAAATACGAATCTATTTACAACCTCTTCATCGAGGGTAATTTTGCCGAAGCGCTGGCACAGAAGAAAGCGGCCGACAGCATCCATGGCACCAATTACTGGACGCCTCAGTTGCTCTACATCCAGAGCGTTTACCATATCCACGAACGCCAGGATGATACAGCCAAAAACGTACTGGGTCAGATCATCAGTCTCTACCCTGCTTCACCATTGGCGGCAAGGGCTCAAACCCTGATCGATGTACTGGGAAGAAGAAAGGAAATTGAAGAATACCTCACCAACCTGAAAATTGAAAGACCAAAGGAAGACAGTTTAGCCCTTCCATCGGATGAAGTGGTGGTAACCGTTAAAAAACCTGAACCCCCGAAGGTGGAAGAAGAGGAGCAGAAAGTGGACCCCGACAAGGATTATGCATCTACCAGGGTTCCCGGCAGAAAGGATGCAGGAAAAGGGAAGGACACTATTTCCATCAAAGCACCGGGTGTTGCCCCCAGCACCAATGTACCAGGCTTTATACCAAAGGAGAAGCCATATGTGAATCCGCTGGATACACTCCGTGTGAATTATGATGCGGAAACAGCCAAAGGCAAGAAAGCTTATGTGCTGGATATCCATGCCCCCTACTCCGTGGTGATTGTGATGAACCGGGTTGACCATGTATATGTGACAGAGACCCGCAATGCCTTCAACCGTTACAACAAAACGAAATTCTACAATAAGCCGATCAATATCAGCAATGAAGTGCTGAGTGACTCAGTGAAACTGGTGGTGATGAGCAGCTTCACCAATGCAGCGGAAGCCCTGGATTATATGGACAAGGCCCGTAAGGCCGCGCCGAATGAGATCCCCTGGTTACCCGCCGCAAAGTACAGCTTCATGATCATTACGGCGCCCAATATGGAATTGCTGAAAGAGACCAAAGATGTTGAAGCCTATAAAAAATGGCTGACAGAATCCTTCCCCGGACGTTTTTAAAAGGTTCCGCAAAGCTGTCAGTAAATCCTTGATTTACTGACAGGTTTGTACCATTAACAATAATTTATTCATTTTCGCGGATCGCCTTTGCACCTGAAACCGTTTGATATATCTTTCGGGTGCAATTTTTGCAATAGAGTGGGTGCCTTATCATCACCTGTAAAATGTTAATTTTCATTATATGACGCGACCTGTACGGATCTTCTGGCGCATTTGTTTATACGGGCTGCTGGCCGTTGTGCTGCTGCTCGTGCTGATCAACCTGGGCGTTTTCGGTAAAATGCCTTCCCTGGCCCAGTTGGAAAACCCTTCCATCACCCTGGCCTCCGAAGTGTTTGCGGATGACGGTACTCCCATGGGAAAATATTACAAGGAACGCGGCAACCGCAGCTACGTGAAATATGGCGACATCTCCAGGAACGTGATCGAAGCCCTGGTAGCTACCGAGGATGAACGCTTCTATGATCACTCCGGGATCGACGGCATCGCACTTGCGCGTGCCGTACTGAAACTGGGCCGCGATGGAGGTGGCAGCACCATTACACAACAGTTGGCGCTGAATATGTTCGACAGCCGGTCAGGTAACTATTTCAAGCGCGTGATCCAGAAGATCAAGGAGAATATCATTGCTATCAAGCTGGAGCGCAACTTCACCAAACAGGAGATCCTTGCGCTCTATCTGAACACAGTAAGCTTTTCAGATAACGTATATGGCATCCGGAATGCATCCCGCACCTTTTTCTCCAAAGAGCCCGACCGCCTTACTGTTTCAGAGGCAGCTGTGCTCATTGGCATGCAGAAAGCCACCGCTACTTATAATCCCCGCACCAATTACAAAGCGTCTTTCGACAGAAGAAATACCGTAATTGATCAGATGGTGCGCAACAATTATGTGAGCGATGCAGTTGCCAAAGACCTGAAGAAAGAACCCATCAAGCTGAACTATAAAAAAATGGACGAGAGCAATGGTATTGCTCCCTATTTCCTGGATGTACTGCGCAGCGATCTGCGGACATGGGCTAAAGAAAACAAGAACTCCAATGGCGATCCTTATGACATTTATGAAGATGGTCTCCGTATCTATACCACTATCAATCCCAGAATGCAGCTCTATGCAGAAGAAGCAGTGGCAAAACACCTGCCCGTATTGCAACGCGTATTGAGCTCCCAACGTAGCATTAAAACAGATGCCGTTTGGAAAGGCAGGGAGAAAGTTCTGGAAACAGCCATGAAGAACAGCGACCGCTGGCGTAACAGCAAAGATGCTGAGATGAGCGATGCGGATATCAAAAAGTCGTTCAATGTAAAAGTGCCGATGAAGGTATTTGCGTGGAACCCTAAACGTGAGAAGGATACAGTGATGACGCCAATGGACTCCATCAAGTACCACCATGAAATGATGCAGACAGCTTTCATGGTCACTGACCCGCAGAACGGCCAGGTGAAAGCCTGGGTGGGTGGTATCGATTTCAAAAATTACAAATATGACCACGCCAATCTCAAAACCAAGCGTCAGGTAGGTTCTTCCATCAAGCCCTACCTCTACGCACTGGCAGTGGAAGAATATGGTTTCACTCCTGAAACACAGTGTGAGGCTACACAGCAATACTTCCCCGGTTTTGGTTATGTTCCGGCCAAGAACCGTGGCAAAACAGGCACACGTACCATGGCCAGCGGTCTTACCTGGTCTGTGAACGAAGTGGCTGCCTATATCATCAAACAAACCACTCCGCAACGTTTTGCAGAGTTCCTGAAGCAGATCAATATTCCCACCAGGGTGGATCCATATCCATCTATTGCGCTGGGCTCCTGTGATCTTTCACTCTTCGAAATGATGTGGGGATATTCCATATTCCCTACCGGTGGTTTCTCTACCAAACCGGTGTATATCACCCGTATTGAAGACAAGAATGGGAATGTGCTGGCCCGCTTCGACACAGAGCGTAAAGAAGTGATCAGCCAGTCAACTGCCTATACCATGACCCGCATGATGCAGGGCGTGGTGGATGTGGGTACCGCGGCCGGCCTGCGTGGCAGATTAGGCGTGGCCGAAATGGGCGGCAAGACCGGTACCACCAACGACAACTCCGACGCCTGGTTCATGGGCTTCACTCCGCAACTGCTGGGTGGTGTATGGATCGGTTGTGACGACCGTTTCATCAAGCTGGAAAGCGGTCTCGGTGAAGGTGGACAGGCTGCCCGTCCTATCTGGGAGTACTTCTTCCAGAAGGCATTTGCTGACAAGACCCTGGGGCTTGACAAATCCGCAAAGTTTGTGCAGCCTGAGAATATGAAATCTGAAAGCAATTATGATTACTACAATATCATCGACAGAACACCGCCTCCCGGCGCTGAAGGTGAGAATGTAGGCAATGGCGGCGCCGATGATTTCCTTGGCACTCCGGATACGCAGAACATTCCTACAGAATCAAGGCAGGCCATGGAAGAACAAAAGGTGCTGCAGGAAGCCACCAATTCAAAGAACCAGGTGCCTACAGCAAAAAAGGATTCAGCCAAAGCGGTAATGCCGGAGGATAAGAAGAAGCCAGGGTTGTTCAAGAGGATATTTGGGAAGAAGGAAGGGAATTAACATTCATAAAAGAACACTTATAAAACGAATAAAACCTGTACAGATCTGTACAGGTTTTATTCGTTTTATAAATACGCTAACTAGCAATCACTTGTTCATTTAATTTTCCTGCTTGAACAGCCTTAATAAGGTGTTCAACAGTAAATTCCTTTTTTCTATGAGGATAATTCCCCTGAATCTTTTTTGGTAAGAGTTTAAAAATTACTCCCATAAAATCACTGCTTGCTTCTGCATCAAAATAATCATCGAGCACGAATCCGGAAACGTCAACACTGAATTCTTTACTGAATGCATTAAAGAATTCAACAGCATCATTACCATAAATACCTAAATCATTTTGCAATGAAGCTGTTTTGATTACTTCCCAAGCCTCTACATGTGCTTTTTCAATTATGAAACTTTTTATTCTATCGAATATATTGTTGATCATTTCTTCTATTGCAATTATTATTTAGTATCCTCGGGAATAGTTTTATTATGAACAAGAACTGCACTACCTGAGACAAAATAATTATGATTACGATCTACTTCAATATTAAAGACCTCCACTTGATTTTCAATTCTTTTCAAGGCATTAACAATTACAACTTTACCATAGATATCCTTAAGTCTATATCCTGATTTCAAATTTGCAGCTTTGACCCAACCCTTGTTTTCAACAAAAAAGGGATGTTCAGCAGTAACGAATATTTCTTCACTACCGACCGATATCGCATAAATACCAATAGTAACTCTATTAAATCGTCGAACTACATTACTTAATTCAACCTGCTGTGAAATATCATTAAACGAATAAACACTATCTCCTACCCTTATATTTTCTATTGGCAACAAGCCATTCTTTCCAAACACTAATGTACCAGACTTAAAACAAATATGATAAATAAGATTACCAGGCTTTTCAATAGGATGTGCTTCGTTATATGACTCAATCCCTCCCTTTGCGGCCGGATACCATACATTCCACACATCGCTTGCAGCCATTACCAGCCCCAAACCTGGCACTAACCTTCCGCCTAACCTCCCTATTGTACTAGCTCCGATTAGACTATTTACAATTTTGGCAGCAGTTTTCTTTCCTACGACAGTTTTTAAAACTTTTCGGGCTCCCGATTTTAAGGGTGCTGATGATTGTGGATATCTACTACTTAGAGCAACTGATGCTATAGAAGACCCTGCTTCAGAGCCTAAAGCCCCAACTGGCTTGAGCATTTTAAGGGGTTGCCCTAAAATATATAATCCAGTCCCAAAAATAAGTCCACTCGGAGCAAAAGAAGACGACTTCCTTCCAACAACAGTTACTGAAGGTAAAATCTGTGGTTTTGCACTATCCAGTCCCAAGGGGTCAATATAGCTAATAGGATTATTACCTACATAAGCATAAAGGCTTTCATTGTAATGCATGGCTGAATTTTCAGCTGTTATGATGTTTTTATAACCGAACACATTAAATATATCAGCTGCATTTCTCCCAGATTGGATATCTTCCTCTATATACCTTTTCTCTTCCAGGCCACTTTTATATTCTTTATCAATCCCTGCCCAATATTCGTCTTCTTGTAATGGGTCTACAACATGCCATCGTCCAACCTGTACATCATACATTCGAGCCCCATAATCATACCAATCCAAACCACTGCCATCGCTAAATTCATTCTCCTGCTTTTCTTTGCTGTTATATTTGTACTTGTTATCCGGACTTCCAATAGCCTTACTATTTATCCCCGCCATCGTCAACCCAAATGGATAATAATGCGTTTCTTCTAAAATTGGTCCAGGCTTATGAATAACCTGCAAATTATCAAAGAATACATCTAAGTTACTTTCATTACTAACATAAACAAAAAGGTATCCATTTTTAGGCGCAGAGATATTCTGAAGAGCAGCATCCAATACCCAATGATCCGTTACCTGGCCACTGTTCCTCACCCGGCTTGCATTACCACTTACATATTTAAACTGTTCGTCCAGGAAAATATAATTGATATATGCTTTCGGAATAGTAGTTGTTTCATTATTATTCCCACGAATAAAATTATTGACAGGAAAAAGCGGGGCATTTACAGCAGTCAGTGTAGAAGCAGAGAGCCCTTTAGCAGCAGCTGCATTTGCAGGAGCCCCAAGCAAACTGCTCATAATAGATACAAGCTCCAATGCTGTTGAATTAGAATTGTTAACGGTGCCTGTATTCAAGAAATAAGACTTACCAAAAATATCCACTTTATCCCCAGCCATTACTTTGATTGCAAACTCCAGTCCTGTACGATTGGTTGTTGCATTAAGCTTATATAGGTTGTTACTACCATCAGTCTGTGCTGGAGTGCATCCTTCCGGGTAACTCAGATTCGCAGGAGGATTACCATTATTGTTATAATACAAC
Source organism: Pseudobacter sp. (assembly GCF_051955275.1). Taxonomy (NCBI): domain Bacteria; kingdom Pseudomonadati; phylum Bacteroidota; class Chitinophagia; order Chitinophagales; family Chitinophagaceae; genus Pseudobacter; species Pseudobacter sp. The sequence continues at coordinate 7,951 of NZ_JBQCGW010000244.1, forward strand.
TTCGTATTTGCTACAGATTCAGCAGAAGGGGTATTCCAGGAGGGAATTGCAGACTCCGGAGTAATTCGTGAGGGATCTATTTTATAAAACTGTTTTTCATGATTCACCATAGAGTTGCCGGAAGCACCAAAAGTTCCCTCCAAAGTTGTTGCAGGATAGAAATGAATATTTTGTTCCTCTGTCAATACCATTCGGGTATTTCCCAAATGATCCTTCAGCATGTAATCATATTGCCAGGAATTATCTGTACTACGTAACCTTACTCTCCCTTCTTCATGTATCACAAACTGCATCCTGTCCTCATTACCAAGCGAGCTCAAAGCCGCATTACTATAAGATTTCGCTTCATAAATTACTCCGGGAAGGTACAATGTTGTGGTAGTAATATCCGAAGTATAGTCTGTTCCATTAAGATGAACTGTAGCATTAGCTTCATGGGTTGTTTTCTTAAGCTTGTTACCGGAAGCGTCATATTCATATGAAATGGTTCCTTTGCCGGCAACAGTCACAACAGAAGGCAGGTTGAGAAAATTATAGGCTATATTGTTGATCGCCTTATTCTGATCCCTGAACATATTACCATTATTATCATATTCATAATCTGTAATAGACTCAAACGCAACATGTGACGAACCACCAGTAAGCGATGTTTTAGCGGAAGACTGCGTATGTGTAGTTGCCGTTCTGAAATCTCCCAGCTTAGTCAATGGATCATTCATGAAATCAGTAACACTTTTCAGCTTATTACTATTTAACTGATACGTGTATTTCAGATCATCCACCAACTTACTTGAAGTACCAACTAACCCATATTGCTGCATACGAAGGATATTCCCATTGGGATCATAAGAAAGCCCGGTAACACTAAAATCAATTCCGGCAGATTTATCAAAAACTGCAGAAGCTCCTGTTCCGGAAACAAACTGATTAAAATCCGCTCCAGTCAGGCGATTGGCTGCATCATAAGAAAAATTATATTTCCTCAATTGTTGATCTCCTTCACTTTTCCAGAGCGCGCCGGCAATATTTCCATTGAATACGGGATTGAATGCGCCACTTACAGGATTTTTATCATACCCCAGTTGCATTCCAAAATACTGATTGGAGTTCCCGGAGCTCAAATAATTTTTATTGATAGAAGACAACCATCCCCTGATGTTGTAATCAAATTCCTGAACAGCCAAAGGACTACTCTCCTCTCCAGGCTTCTTTCCTAATAATTTTCTCTTCGTTTTACCAAGTGCATCGTATTCCAGCTTTACAATTGTTGTTGAAGCTGAAACAGCATTGTTATTGACAAGGCTATTCTGAAACTTCTTGGTAGTTTCAAGCACTCTCCCCAGATCATCATAGGTAGTGTTTGAAATGATCACATTGGTTTGTGAATTCGCACCCGCTTTTTGCTGCTGTAATACATTCACAAGCGGCTGCCCAACCCAAGTGTATTGCGTTGTAAGGGCATCATACCCTCCCGTACTGTTCTGAGAGCGGGACTGGATCAACCTCCCCTGCTCATCATAAAAATTTACAGAGGTAATATATTTTGCAGGATTACTGCCAAGTATACGAACCTTATTTCCGGTTACGGCAGCCATTGTGTTTGCAGAAGAAACAAGAGCCTGAGGATATGGATATAGATTTGATGGTGCTTGAAAATGCCCGGACACAACGCTGACATTAAAATTTTTCAGTTCGCTATTGAGCGATGAAGCCCACTGATAATTATCATAATAGGTGAAAGTTAATGGATCCAGCGTGGCTCCGGCAGGTAAAGGATTGCGATTGACAGACATCCCCTCTATGATAACCGGCACTTCATCAGAACTTCCTGCTGAATTGATAATTTCCGCCACTATCTCAGCTTCATCAGCACTTACAAATCCGGGGTCAAAAGTGATACTGTTGGTGGCATAGATCATCTGACTACCGGTAGGCTCAAATAATACAGGATCGGAAGGTATACTACTTCCCCCACTGGTGGTACCACCTGTCTGCACTGATACCATTGACTGCAACTGTTCACGGCTGCCCGCATAGTTGATCATACCTGTTAAAACAGGACGATTTAAAGGGTCGTGTAAAGTGGCAAGCCATTGCTGTGAAAGCCGCTGGTTAGCATCCTGCGTAAACACAAGCCTGTCACGTATATCATATACCATAAACATTTCGCCGGATCCTGGTATTTTTTTAATGATCAATCGTTGTCTCTCATCATATTCATACCGGAAACATTGTTCTGCAAGAATGGTAGCATCCGTTAATAACCAGTTGCTTTTGATCAGCTCCACTCCATTTGGCTGAATCACACAGCGCAGGTTATTAAGACCATCATAAATATAATAGGTGCATAAGAATCCATCATACCCTTTTCCCAGACCATCATCCGAAGTTGCACCAAGCTGGACTTTCCGGAGAATTACCTTACCTTCTTTGTCCTTGAATTCCAGGAGCTGGTTTCCGTCTTCATCTTTGGTTGCATTTTTATACAATGCACCAGCTCCGTAAATACCAGTAACTGCGTAGCTTGCCAGACCACCTGCCTGATCTGTAACAGTCCATATCTTAACATCATCAGCAGCGGTATTTATCCAATGTATCATCTCAACGGCCTTGTTATTCCCAACCCAGCTATTACCTGCGGCAAACGTTTTTTCAACACGGCTCAAAGGCGATGCCTCATACTGTGTTCTTGAGTAATAGTAAGTCTCTCCGGGATATTCTACCGTCGCAAAAGCTGCCTGCTGTTGAAACGGGTTGAGCTTGATATTACCATCTGTAAGGGATGTATTGCCACCGGTTCCGTTAGCAGCAAACGGCAGATATTTATACTCTTCCCTGCCAAAAGCATCATATACCACGGGCATTACCAGATCAACCGGGTTCCCTCCAGTTACCATCGATCCATTTTTCACTACGGTCTGTAAGGAACGCCCCAGTCCATCGAAGTAAACTGTAGTCTGTTTTACATCCTTCAGAGGACGTGTGATCAGCACAGCAGGGTCTATCTCTGGCGCAGTGGCATCCCAGGTACGGATATAGTTGACTTTCGAACCTGGATTATAAGGAGAAGGAGGCGTCACCTGGGCCCACAAGCAGGTTGGCACTAAAAAAAAGAGGAATAATACAGAATAAAGTTTGCACATTTATTACTTAGGATAAAATGTAAATCAATCAACACGTAAAACAGCCGATCAGCTGCAGGTATCCGGAAACGTTGGAACCTACTGCCCCTTGCTCTTCTTCATATTCTCAATATCTTTCTTCATCTCTTCAATCTGCTTCTGCTGCTCTATCGCATACAAAGTCAGTTCCTCGATCTTCTTCAGCAAAATGGCCTGGTTATCGCCAAGGTCAACACCATTGGTTTTTACTTCTTTTTCTGAAGGCACTGCCGGCAAATGTTTATTCTTTTTGATGAAGGCTTCCACTTCTGCCAGTGTTGGCAGGTGATAATCATCGGCAAATACATAATCAGGCCAGCCGGCGGCAGTGACTTTTACTTTTTTCGCATAGATATCACCATTAACAGCCAGTTCGCTCTGCGGATTATCGGTTCCGATACCCACTCTTCCGGAGGCAGTAATACGCATGCGCTCAATACCATTAGTAATGATCGGTAATGCTGCGTTGTTGGTGGTTCCGAATTTATCTGTCCCTGATATGGAAGATCCGGTTAAAGACCATGAAGAACCTGAACTACCTCCCAGGGTAGATGCTTCTCTTTTGAACAGGTTACCATCCGCATCGGAACTGATCACATAAGTTTTGGTATTGTCATTGGTCAGGGATTCAAGCCTCACTGAGCCAATAACATGAAATTTAGCTAAAGGGCCACTTGTTCCTATACCAACATTGCCATTTGTATTCACGCGCATGCGCTCCAGGTTGTTCGTCTGGAAAGTAACAGGTCCTCCGCAGACTACAGCAGATTGGGTAGTGCCTGTTCCCCAGTTCAACTTGGCTCCAGCTGCATTACTCAGTAAAACATAGGCATGAGACACATCACCAACAATAGAATTATTGACGGTTACAGTACCATTCACATCTAATAAAGTGGCCGGGGCTATAGTACCAATACCAAGTCTGCCGGTACTGGTTATACGCGCCACTTCTGCTTCTGTGCCTGCATTACGGGTAAAAAATGTCAATCCGGTATTATTGTTGTCAATCCTGTTAGCACCAATCGCATTGTATGGCCCTGTGCTCCCATTAGTATAAAACCCGAATTTTTCCCCAAATCCGATTCTGAAACCCTCGTATCCATTGACAAACGCACCATAGTTAGTGGAAATCCAAAACTTACCGTTGTTCCCATCCATCTGAAAATAACTGCGTGACGCCGCGTTGCCATAATTTATCTTGAAGATTGCAGAAGCTTCAATGAGCGTTGTGTATGAATGTTGACGAAAGTTCGTTTGATAGGTCCCATCGGATAGCCGAAGCAGGTCTACTCCTGAGGTGGAGTTATTGATATGTAATCCCGCACCCGGGCTGGTGGTTCCAATACCTACATTACCGGTAGAAGGCCAGGGATTAGTATTCTGAGCGTTCGCTGCTGAAGTGGCAAGCAGGGCTGCGGCTAACAAAAACTTACATTTCATTATTTTTGGTTTAGTGGTTTTTTGAAAAAAATAGCATAGCCTCTCAGGCATTAACCCGAAAGCACTAATGACAATTCTGTGATGGGGCTGAAAACTTACCGGAAAATCTGTTTCATCTTTTATCTGACCAACTGATTGGAGGCAGATGAATTGGGCGGCAAAATAGGGAAAAACAGGTCAATGAAAAAAAAGATTACCGGGTTTTAATGGATTCCATGTACCCGACATACATAATCCCTGCTATTTCTACCAAAACGGTATTTCGTAATCTCAAAACCGTCATTGGGCATTCTATCAGAAACGCTCGTCGACAAAAGACAAAATAGTTATCAAAACCCGCACCCAGACTACATTTAAACCCAGTCAACAATTTCAACCTTTCATCCTTTCTTTTCTCCGGACGGTGTAAATTCAGCGCTTTATCACCAACCGATTCGGTAGCTTGTATCAACTAAAAACTGTATACAATGAGAAGATCAATACTTGCTGCCGCAGCTTTGCTGCTGGCCCTCCCCTCATTTTCCCAACTCAATACCCCGCCGGACGGAGGCAATAAAAAAGCACTTGTTGGAGAGCGTATAGGCATCACCGATGTGACCGTTCATTACGACCGTCCGGCTGTAAAAGGACGTGATGGCCAGGTCTGGGGAGGACTGGTTCATAAAGGTTTTGCCGACCTGGGCTTCGGTACCAGCAAATCCGCTCCCTGGCGTGCCGGCGCCAATGAGAATACAACCGTGGAATTTTCCACCGATGTAAAAGTGGAAGGCAAAGATCTCCCGGCAGGAAAATATGGTCTCTTCATCGCCTATGATCCTGCCGAATGCACAGTGATCTTTTCAAAGAACTCTACCAGCTGGGGCAGCTTCTTCTACGATCCTAAGGAAGACGCCCTCCGCGTAACCGTCAAGCCTGTGGCCTCCGATAAAAAAGTGGAATTCCTGCAATACCAGTTCACCAATCAGACGGAAACCGGTGCCACCCTGGAGCTGGATTGGGAAAAGCTGACTATCCCCATCCGTATCGAAACGGATTTCGTAAACCTGCAGCTTGCCTCCTTCAGGAAAGAGCTGAGGGGCGAAAGAAGCTTCAATCCCGGCTGGCAGTCCTTCAACCAGGCAGCCACTTTCTGCCTGATGCATGATGTGAACCTGGAAGAAGCCCTTGGCTGGGTGGATCATTCCATCAATGGCGCTTTTATAGGAGAAAAAAATTTCAGAAACCTCAGCACAAAGGCTTTGATCCTCACCAAACTCAACCGTGCCGATGAAGCAAAAGCTATCATGAAAGATGCGCTTGCACTCGGCTCTCCCGTTGAAGTACACAACTATGCCCGCCAGCTGCTGGCTCAGAAGAAAAACCAGGAAGCATTTGATGTGTTCAAGTTCAACTACGACAAACATCCCAATACTTATACTACCAATATGGGGCTCACCAGGGGCTATTCTGCCATCGGTAATTACAGGAAAGCCATGGAATTCGCTAATAAAGCATTACCGCAGGCGCCCGATAATGCCAACAAAATGAACGTTGAAAGGCTTATTAAAATGCTGGGAGAAGGAAAAGACGTGAATTAATTTTAAATGAAATAAATATCCGTTTCAAAGCGGGATTGGCTTGAATGGAAAGTTTCCATGAACGTCAATCCCGTTTTCTATTTTCAATTGTCCGGATAATCAATAATCAGGATCCTGCAAAAGTCCGCCCGGCGCGGCTTCCCGCAGCTGCCGTTTTTTGCGGACATTTTACGGCCTGTCGCAAAACCTGTGGCGTGCAAAACTTACAACCATTCGTTGCACAGCGCGGAAGCAAATGAATCTCAATACTTCCCTCCGATTCAGGTTCTTGCGTTTGTGTAACGGAAACAAAACCTTATTTTTGAACCTCATTTCGCAAAAACGTAGATAGTTTTTAAGGAACCATGTCTCTTTTTCGAAGATTAATAACAAACTGCTAACAGAATTAAATTCATGGCAAAAAAGGTAACGAAAATCGGAGTTCTAACTTCCGGTGGCGATTCACCTGGGATGAATGCCGCCATTCGCGCTGTAGTGAGAACAGGACTTTATTATGGAATGGAAGTATTCGGAATCATGCGCGGGTACGCCGGCATCATTGAAAATGATATTGTTCCCATGCACTCCCGCAGTGTGGCGAATATCATCCAACGCGGCGGAACAGTTTTGAAAACAGCCCGTTGCAAGGAATTCATGCAGCCCGAAGGCCGTAAAAAAGCCTATGACAACCTCAAAGCCCTGGGCATCGACGGCCTGGTGGTGATCGGCGGAGACGGCTCCTTCCGCGGAGCGGATATCTTCAGCCGCGAGTTCGACATTCCCTGTATCGGCCTCCCCGGTACTATCGATAAAGACATTGCAGGTACCGACTTCACCATTGGTTTCGATACCGCAGTGAACACTGCGGTGGAAGCGATCGATAAGATCCGCGACACTGCCGATGCGCACGACCGCCTCTTCATCATTGAAGTGATGGGCCGCGATGCCGGTTATATCGCCCTCCACTCCGGTATTGCAACCGGTGCTGAGCATATCCTCATCCCCGAACGCAAGACCGATATCGAAGAGCTCATCGTTTCCCTCCAGGAAAAAGAGCGCCGTAAAAAACTGGTGAACATGGTAGTGGTAGCCGAAGGCGAAGAATTCGGCGGGGCCAATGAAGTAGCCAAAGTGGTGAAGGAAAGACTTCCATCTGCAGATACACGCGTATGTATCCTCGGACATATCCAGCGCGGCGGCGCACCAACCTGTCTGGACAGGCTCATCGCAAGCCGCATGGGCTTTGCAGCCGTTGAATGCCTCATCCAGGGTAAACACAATGTGATGGTAGGCATCGTCAATAATAAATTGCAGTACACCCTGCTTGAAAAAGCAGTGAAAAGCAAACAAAGGATCGGCGAAGACTGGATCAAAATGGTGAAGATCCTTGCCAGCTAATCAACCCAGTACCTAAACAGAATACCGAGAAAAATCTAAACTGAACAAATGGCAAGAGACATAAAAAAATACCTGCACGAAGAGATGAACAATGCGGCAGGTAAAGAGCATAGCACGCATCGTACAAAGGTTGTAGCCACTGTTGGACCAGCCTGCGACACTTACGAGAAACTGCTTGACCTGGTGAAAGCCGGTGTGAATATCTTCCGCCTCAACTTCTCTCACGGAGATCATGAAGACAAGGCAAAGATCATCGGTTATATCCGCGAGATCAATAAAAAAGAACCATACAATATTGCCATACTTGGCGACCTGCAGGGCCCAAAGCTCCGCGTAGGTGATATCGAGAATGGCGCACTGCCCATCCTTCCCGGTGATATCCTCACCTTCCAGTCCAAAGAAAAAGTGGTAGGAACGAAGGACAGCATCTATGTTTCTTATCCCAACCTGCACCAGGATGTGGAGATCGGCAACAAGATCCTCATCGACGATGGCAAACTGGAAGTACAGGTGGTTGACATCACCAAAGCCGGCGAAGTGAAAGTAAAAGTGACCTACGGCGGCACCCTTCTCCCCAAGAAAGGCGTGAACCTCCCAGACACCAAGATCTCACTGCCAGCCATGACCGAAAAAGACATTGCCGACCTGGATTTCATCATTGCCCAGGAGCTCGACTGGGTGGCGCTCTCCTTCGTTCGCAAGGCGGAAGACATCGTTGACCTGAAGAAAAGACTGGCAGCCAGGAATTCAAAATCAAAAGTGATCGCCAAGATCGAAATGCCTTCCGCCCTGGTGGACCTCCGCAATATCATCATCGAATCAGATGGTGTGATGGTAGCCCGTGGCGACCTTGGCGTTGAACTTCCTGTGGAGAAAGTTCCGATGGCGCAACGTGATATCATCCGCAAATGTATCCACCGCGCCAAGCCCGTGATCGTTGCCACCCAGATGATGGAAAGCATGATCGATCGCGTGAAGCCCAACCGCAGTGAGATCACGGACGTGGCCAATGCCGTACTGGAAGGCGCTGACGCGGTAATGCTCAGCGGCGAAACAGCTACCGGTAAACACCCTACCCTGGTAGTGGAAACCATGCGCCGCATCATCCTTGAAGTGGAAAAAACAGAATACCGCTATAACCGCGAGGAAGACCTGAAGCCGCAACCGCATTCACCGAGCTTCCTCAGCGATGCCATCTGTTACAATGCCTGTAAACTGGCGCACGACACACAGGCCGACGGCCTCATCGGTATGACGCAGAGCGGATACACCGCTTTCATGCTGAGCAGCTACCGTCCCAAATCACCACTTTATATCTTCACCAAGGAACGCTCCCTGGTTAACCAGCTCAGTCTCAGCTGGGGCGTACGCGCCTTCTTCTATGACGAAGAGGAAAGCCTGGATGATATCATTTTCGACCAGATCAAGATCCTGAAAGAACGTAACTTCGCAAAAGCAGGTGACGTGGTGGTGAACACCGGCTCCGTGCCCGTTGACCAGCATTTGCCCACTAACGTGATCAAGATCACAAAAATCGATTAATCATCATCGTTATAATACAAAAATGGGACTGACCTTATCGATCAGTCCCATTTTTATTTTGCTGTGCCCTTCCGCTCGCGTCCCCGCGAGTGGCTTCTATTCCGCCGCCTCCGGGCTACACGGTGTTCGACGGAGGCGAACAAATATTGCTCACTCGCCATAGTCGGACGAGTGCTCCCCGCTATTTCAATTCTTCAATAATTCTTCTGATCTCTTCCGCATCTGCTTCAAATACATCACCTGTATCGCGGATGGCAGGATTATGGTATTGAACGGAAGAATTGATAAGTTTCTTTGCGGATGTATGAAACTCAACTGCCTGTGTTGCATCACGCAGCGCCCTGACATTGGAAGCACGCACACCTGCGCCCGGCATAATAATGATCCGCGATGCAGCCTGTTCTATCAGTTTCGCCAGCAAGACTGCTCCTTCGGGTGCTGCAGGTGCCTGACCGCTGGTGAGGATACGCTCGCAGCCACAGCTGATCAATTCTTCCAGAGACCTGAATGCATCCGGTGTACTGTCGAACACCCGGTGACAGGTGACTTCCATGGGATAAGCCCATTCCACGATCCTTTTCATGCCATCCACATCGATATTTCCATCCGCCAGTTGTACACCGGTGGAAATTCCTTCACAGCCAATGGATTTACATAAAAGAATATCCTGTTTCATGACCGCCCACTCGTACTTATCGTATAAAAAATCTCCTCCGCGCGGGCGGATGATCGGATACAGCTGAATGGACAATTGATCCCTGGTGATTCTGAGCGTACCGGCAGAAGGCGTAATACCTCCTTCCGGAGCGCTGGCACAAAGCTCAATACGGTTGGCGCCAGCCTGCTCAGCAATGAGCGCCGACTGAATATTGTAAGCACAGATTTCTAATACCGCCATATTGTTTGTTATTTCCATTTGCTTTCTGCATCATAGATCTTTTCTTCCCGGCCGCTCTTCACAGAATAAGTAAAACCTTTCTGTAATGCATATGCGCCGTATACGCCTTTCTTATTGATTGCGAGAAAACCCACCTGTATATCCTTTGCCTTTTTCGGGTTCCTTCTCACGATCCGCTCTACAGCTTCTTTACAGGCAGCTTTTGGTGTATATCCCTGGCGCATCAGTTCCACCACCAGGTGCGATCCTACAATGCGGATCACTTCTTCTCCTACCCCAGTTGAGGTTGCAGCACCTACCTCATTGTCTACATACAATCCTGCACCAATGATGGGAGAATCCCCCACCCTGCCGCGCATCTTGAATGCCATACCACTGGTGGTACAGGCGCCGCTCAGATGCCCTTTTGCATCCATGGCCAGCATTCCGATAGTATCATGATTGTATGGACCTCCAGGCAGGTTATTCTGGTTCTCGATATTCATCACCGGTTCATACTTCGATTCCTTCAGCCATTCTTTCCAGGCCTTTTCACTTTCCGGTGTCAGCAGGTTCTCTTTCTGAAAACCATTGGCAAGCGCAAACTGCAAGGCACCCTCTCCTACCAGCTGTACATGCGGCGTTTTTTCCATCACCAGTCTTGCTACTGCAATAGGATGTTTGATATGTTCCAGGCACATCACTGCGCCGCAACGATACTGCTCATCCATGATACAGGCATCCAGGGTAACATGCCCTTCCCGGTCTGGATAACCGCCATAACCGACCGTATGATTGTTGGGATCAGCTTCGGGGATCTTCACGCCTGCCTCCACAGCATCCAGCGCGGAACCGCCGTTGCGGAGGGTTTTCCAGGCTTCGGCATTGGCTGCCTTTCCAAAGTCCCAGGTAGAAACTACAACAGGATCGTTCTTTCTTGTTTGATAAGATGCAGCTCCAAATGATCTTTTTCCCGCCAGGGCTGCAATGGACGCAGCAGCGGAACTGAACAGGAATTTCCTGCGTGTACTCATGTGTTGTTGTTTAGGTCTGTAGATATCGCACTATGATGCAGCCTCCATGAACTTGCGGAGGCCCTGTTTGGCTTTTTTACGGATAGGCGTTTGCACAAAACCACTCCATCCCAGCAACAGTCCGCTGATGCCCAGCGCCTGCCTGCTCCATTTCCAGAGATCGAAATCATCCATATGTTCGATGATGAGTCCATCCTGGAATTTAAAACTGGCTTTCACATCGTTGATCACTTTTCTGCCCGTACCGGTGAATATGTATTCGGCCTTCCAACGGCAGGAACCATACACACCTTTTGCATCCACCTGGATATCACTAACGGCCACCTTCAGGTCTGCTGCCCTTTTGGTGAGCATTTCCCACATCGCTCTCACCTGGTCTGCATTGAGGTTCTCAAAAACCGGATCGTAGAAAGTGGCATCAGGATGATAAACGCTGTTCATGCAGGCATAATCGCGCTGCCCGAAACACGTATAGAATTTTTTTATGAGTTGTTCATACCGTTGCATACTTTTCTCCGGATTGTGTTGATCAACATTGTTTACTTTTAAACCACTAAAAATACGGTTTACTATGAGAAAATTATCGCTACTGCTCGCCAGCCAGTTACTGGTGCTGGCCGCCATTGCGCAGCAGTTCTCCCAGGATTCAGCCTGGATACTGAACAATTATACCAAAAAAGAGATTCAAATTCCCATGCGGGATGGTATAAAATTGTTCACCAGCGTTTATCATCCCAAAGATGCAACGGAAAAGCATCCCATTATCATGACACGCACTCCTTATACCTGCAGCCCATACGGAGAGCAGTTCACCTCCCGTCTCTGGCAAATGGATTTCCGTTATTTCGCGAGGGAAAATTACATTATTGTTTTCCAGGATGTGCGCGGAAGATGGATGAGTGAGGGAGAGTTTGTGGATGTACGGCCTTTCAACCCCAACAAAAAGACCAACCAGGATATCGATGAGGCGAGCGATAGCTACGATACCATCGACTGGCTGGTAAAGAACCTGGCCAACAACAACGGCAATGTGGGCGTGTTCGGAGGTTCCTATCCCGGCTTCTATTCCACCATGGCGGCCATGAGCGGGCATCCTGCACTCAAAGCAACCAGCCCGCAGGCCCCGGTGACGGATTGGTTCCAGGGAGATGATTTCCATCATAACGGCGCATTCGCCCTGATAGACGCATTTGCTTTCTACGTAACGGCAGGCTTCGGACACCCGCGCCCCGTGCCCACTACAGCCCGTCCCACCGTGAACGTCAAACTGCCTTCCAACGACAATTACACTACCTACCTCAAAATAGGAGCACTGAAGAATTTCATGGCCCTGACGGGCGACAGCATCGCTTTCTGGAAAGACCTGTTTGCACACCCCAACCGAGATGCTTTCTGGGAAGCCCGTGATATCCGCAATTCCGTGCAGGCCATTCCGGCTTCCACCGCTACCCTGATAGTAGGCGGCACTTTTGATGCAGAAGACTGCTTCGGGGCCTGGCGCTGTTATGAAGCCATCGAAAAGAAAGCGAAGAACAACAACAAACTGGTGATGGGACCCTGGTGGCATGGACAATGGACCACCCAGGATGGCAGCAAACTGGGTAATGTGAGGTTTGGTGACAATACCGCTCATTATTACCAGAACGAAATAGAGATCCCTTATTTCAATTACTACCTCAAAGGCAAGGGCGATATTTCCAAACTGGCTGAAGCCACGGTATATTTTACCGGCGCCAACGAATGGAAACACCTCAGCCAATGGCCACCTGCCGATAAAACAGACAAAGCCCTCTACCTGCAGGCAAACGGAAAACTCAGCTGGGAAAAACCCACCGGTAAAAACAGTTACACTGAATATGTCAGCGATCCCAATGCACCTGTTCCCTACACAGACAATGTGCACTATGTGCGCACCCGCGAATACATGATCGACGACCAGCGCTTCGCCAGCCGCAGACCTGACGTACTCAGCTTTGAAACACCGGTACTGGAACAGGACCTTACCATCGGAGGTACTGTGATTGCCGATCTCATCAGTTCCATCTCCACCACAGATGCTGATTATGTAGTGAAAGTGATAGATGTTTTTCCGGATGATTTCAAGTATCCCGGCCAGCAAACCAACACCAGCCGTACTGCCGGAACTGGAGACTACCCCATGGGTGGTTACCAGATGCTGGTGCGCGGAGAGATCATGCGCGGCAGGTTCCGTAACAGTTTCGCCATACCGCAAGCATTCAAGCCCAATAAGCCGGAGCGCGTGAAGTTTGAACTGCCCGATATTGCGCATACTTTCAAAAAAGGACATAAACTGATGATCCAGATCCAGAGCAGCTGGTTCCCATTATTCGACAGGAACCCACAGCAGTTTGTGAACATTTACACCTGCGATGATGCAGACTTTAAGAAGGCCACTATTAAGATCCATCATGATGCAGCCAATAGCAGTTCCATTATTTTACCGGTAATTCCATAAAAATAACGGAAATGCGCAAACGAATTTGACCGGATACGGACTATTTTGAAGCAATGAATTAAAGTCTCAAATTACCACTGATTCATCCGGCCATGTTGACATGAGGTCACAATTTGTGACCTCATGCTTACACAAAAAAAGAGGCCGTCCCTCGAAGAGGACAGCCTGACTTACCCTATTGATCGTTTGGTCTAAGGTTTTACTATTCCTTTATAATTAACAACAACTCTCAAGGTTTATCCCACCAGAGGCGGGTATTGATATTATCCGCTCCGCCCAGTTTTACAACTGCTCCCTGGTATCCAGCCTGGTTATTATCCCGTTCACTGATCACAAAATTCACTCGCTTGATGAACTGTCCGTTCGGTATAATACCACCGCTGTTGTTCACCACTACCGGGAATATCTTCGGATAACCGGTGCGGCGCACCTCGGCCCAGGCCTCACAGGATTCCGGATAAACGGCCAGCCATTTCTGTGTGAGGATCTGCTCTCTCTTCTGCTCTGTGGTGCCGGCGGCATTCCACTGAGGGCTTACCGTTGAACCGGCCGGAGCATTATTGGCTGCATTCTTCGGATCCACATATGCTTTGGGCGTAGCCGTGCTCACTTTGTAATTATCAAAGGCGGCACTGCTCAGTCCCCATTGCGAGAACGACAGTTGAATACCTTTTTCATACGCGGCCTGCACGGATGGAACACCGGCGTCAGTCCAGTTATTGAGTTTGGCTTCCGCACGCAGCAGCCATGTTTCAGCTGCGGTCAGCATCGGTGTTTTGGTACCGAAACCTCCCAGTGGGGAGAAGTTCACATAAGTAACTTCATCATCCATCTGAATTCCACTGCGGATACCTTTGAACTGCCCGGTAAGCGCCGGATCGGTAGCAGGTTGGAAATAGATGGGAAGACGAGGATCATTGTAACCTACAAGGTATGATTCTATCGATGCGTTCATCCGGATATCGGCCCAGTTGGTGGAGATGATATTGAGCGGATTATTGATGGTCTTGCTATCGATGATGAAATCTTCTGAATTGGTCTCGATCACCCCAAAAGAATTGGAGAGTGCTTTTTCCGCCTCGGTCTTCGCTTTGCTGGCATCTGCTTTTGAAATGCGGATGGCCAGGCGGAGGCGAAGCGAGTTCAGGAACTTCATCCACTTTGTATAATTGCCGGCATACACCAGGTCGAATTTGGCAAATGCCAGCGCCGCATTGGGGTTCTCTGCAAAAGGCCTCAGTTTGGCTTCAGCATCATCCAGGTCTTTGAAGAAAGCATTGTATGCTTCCTGTTGGGAGTCGTAAGTAACGCTGCCATCTGCATTGATCTTACCGAAATTGGAGTATACGATGGGGCCGAAATAATCACTTACACGGTGCATGGCCAGCACTTTCAGGATCAGCGCCCAGGCCTCGAAATTGGGATAGTTATCATTCTTCGCCCTGGTGATCACTGCCTGAATGGGGCTCATCACATTGCTGTAGGCCGTGGCCCAGATCCGGTCATTCCATCCGTCCACCATCGCGTAGTTGGTGTTGTTCACATTGTTGGCAAAGTTCACGGGCGTCATGAAATAACCGCTCCAGATATCAGCGTTGAGGTTCTGCTGTAACTGGTATTGCCAGTCAGGTGTGTACTGATGGATATTCAGCTGGATCTGGTTGAAGGGAGCACCGTAAAGCGCATAATCGCCTTTGAGGTCCTGCTCGCTCAAACCGTAGGGGTCTGTATTTATTTTCTCGAAGTTCTTTGTACAGGCGGCTGCAGCCAGGCTGATGCCTGCCATGATACAGAAGAGACGTTTATGTAGATTATGATTACGTTTCATGTTATTCAGCATTTAAAAGAATGATCAGAAACCGACTTTTACATTCACTCCGAAGCTCCTGGTGGAAGGCAGACCGAATGCATCGATCCCCTGCAGCCTGTTGCCGGTGCTCATGGACACTTCCGGATCAAATGGCGCTTCGCGTTTTACAAAGAAGAGATTATGACCAACCAGTGAAACGTTCAGTTCCCTGATGCCTTTCCATTTTACAGGAACCACATAACCAAGGGAAACTTCGCGCAGTCTTACCGCTGTGGCATCATAGATATAATATTCACCGATACCATCCCTGCCACCGATCGCGCCATAGTAATCCTTTGCGCTTACTGTTCCTTCAAAAGCAGTTCCGTTCTGTTTGATACCACGCACAAACACACCACCTGCTTCACGGGCTTCCACACTCTTCTTGCTGAAACCTTTCAGATCCAGTTCTGCCTGCGTAAGGCTCATCACTTCGCCCCCGAAACGGCCATCGAAGAGGAAGTTCAGCGTGAGTTTTTTATACCGGATGGTATTGCTCCAGCCTGCTGTAAAATCAGGATTGGGATTACCCACTACCTGACGGGTAGGCTGCTGGCGGTCCGGCAATGGCGTGCCCTTGGTATCATCCAGTATGAGGTTGCCTTTATCATCTCTCAGCGCTACATAGGAAATGATGTCTCCAAAACTGCCCCCCTGACGAACCACTGTTCCGTAGGTATTGTCGAAAGTACTGAGGATGAACTGGGGCGTGCCGCCGCTGCTGTTGATCCCTTCAGCACTGAGGTTCACCACGGTGTTTTTGTTGGTAGCGAAATTCACGGCAGTGTTCCATTCAAAATCACGGCTTTTCACCGGCACAGCATTCAGCATCACTTCCCACCCCTTGTTCTGGATATGCCCCAGGTTGAGGAAATAAGTGGTGAAACCTGAGGCAGCAGGCGCCGGGGTCTCAAAATACTGATCGTAGTTATCGTTTTTGTAGTAGGTAACGTCAATGCCTAACCGGTTATTCAGAAAACGCCATTCTGTACCGAATTCCAGGGAGCGGTTATCTTCCGGTTTCAGCGGCCTGCCGGGGAAGGAAGACTGCGTTCCTTTCACCAGACCTCCCGTATTGGGGTTCTGTGTATAAGCAGGCTGATTAGTAGCGAAGGCCCTGATACTGTTACCTACTTTAGCGTAGCTGGCGCGGAATTTAGCCAGATCAATAACAGATGGCAGTTGTAATACATCGTTCAGCACAACGGTGGCACCTGCCGAATAGTACAGGAAGCTCACATTTGGCGTGAAGGCCAGTGTAGAGGACCAGTCGTTACGCGCAGTCAGATCAAGGAATAAGAAATCTTTGTATCCCAGAGAGGCGCTCCCCAGCACAGACTGCGTCTGATATCTTATCACGGATTGCTGACGCAATGAGTTGGTGGGAAGGATATTCTGTGCGCTGAAGATATTGGCCACAGAAAGACCCAGTGCATTGTTGTTGGCATCAACGGCGCGGTAAGAATCAAGCACCGTTTGATCGGTCACTTTCGCATCATTGATGGAAGCGCCTACTGTAGCACTAAGAGAGAGATCCGGTGTCAGGTCCTTGTTGATCAACGCCAGTACATCGCCATAGGCAATATTATCCTTGCTTCTTGCCCAGATAAAACGCCCGTTGTAATCAGCCAGTGTTGAGTTGGTGCTGGCATACATGCGGGATTCATAATTATCCACGGCGAGATCGTAGTTACCTCTTGCCTGTATGCTCAACCAGGGAGTAAGGGAGTATTTGAGCGACAATGAAGTGAATGCACGTTCACGTCCGTCTGTTCTCCTGTTGCGCTCCAGTATCCAGTAAGGATTCTGGGAGAAGGCGTTTCCCGTTACATTGTTGTCGTAGTCCACATTCCACCAGTTGTGCACGTTCAGTTGCCTGAGCTGCGACAATACCTCGAACTGATTCTTGTAGTCTCCGAAATTCCGGTTGCGCGGGAAGAAATAGAGACCAACAACCGGGTTATTGTAGAAGCCGGCTGTAGGGCGGTTGGTACCTGATTGTCTTGTTAATGTTACAAATCCGTCCACAGACAATTTATCATCAAAGAATTTAGCTGTTTCGCGGAATGTGAAAGTATGCCGGTTGAAGCGGGTGGTAGGGATCACGCCTTTGTTCTCCGTGTTGGAATAGGAGAAATAAGTTTGTGCCCGATCGGTGCCTGCTGTGAGACTGATTCCATTGATCCAGGTGGCTCCCGTTCTGAAGAAGTCGTTTGTGTAATCGCCGGTGCCGTTCTTTGTGGCGCTCCATCCGTCCTCCGTATCAGGAGTGGATTGTCCGTAATCGAACTGTGCTTCCGGTTTCAGCAGTACGCGGTCAAGCGTGAGACTGCTGGTGAGGGTAACGCGGGAGCTACCCGACCTGCCTTTTTTAGTAGTGATGAGGATAGCACCGTTGGCAGCCTGACTTCCATACAGAGCCGCTGCGGATGCGCCTTTCAGTACCTGCATGTTTTCGATATCCTCTGGGTTGATATTGGAGATCGCATCTCCGCCATCACGGCCGGGGCTACCCGAACCATTTGATTCCCCAAAGGGGTTGTCCGGCTGGCCTAACTGAGTGTTGTACATGGAAATACCATCTATCACGTAGAGTGGAGAGTTGTTCTGGGTGGACTTGTTACCACGCATCACCACTTTAACGGAACCACCCGCACCTGAAGAGCTCCTGTTGATGGTGAGGCCCGCCACTTTACCGTTCAGACTGTTGATCAGGTTAGGATCTTTCACGGTAGTGAGTTGTTCACCGTTGATCTTTTGTGTGGAATAGGTGATGCTTTTGGAACGGCGGTTGATACCAAGGGCAGTCACCACCACTTCATTCAATTGTCCACCTGACGCCGCCAGCGTTATATTGATCACAGACTGATCAGCTACCACCAGTTCCCGGGTTGCAAAACCCACGGCAGAGAATACCAGGGTTTCCCCTTTTGTCACTTCAAGAGTAAACTCCCCTTCCCCGTTGGTGGTAGTTCCTCTTCGGGTATTCTTCACCGTTATACTTACGCCCGTAACTGCCACTCCGGTGGAGTCCGTCACCTTTCCTTTTACTATATCGGCTGTCTGGCTGATCTGCGGACGCTCATTGCCGGCAAATGTAACCGGCGCCAGGTTGTAATCATTTTTTGCGTTTTCCTTTGCGGAAAGGATCACAAAAGTTTTCTCGTTTACTTTCTTGTATTTAAGTCCTGTTCCTTCCAGTACCTGGTTCAGGATCTTTTCTATGTCTGCATTATCGTTCTTAACAGGGTTCACCATTTTCTCTCCCAGGCTCTGGTCGGAGAAGAGGAAATATACTCCCCTGGTGCGGTTAAGTTCTTTCAGTACTTTGAATAAGGTTTGCTGTTTGCGGCTGCTATCGTCTTGCTTTTTATTGTCCTGATGTTGTCTGATTACATTGTGCTTGTCCAGGTAGGCATACGACCCCTGCGAGAATGCGGCAGGTAAACACGCCAGTTGTATGCCGAGCACAATGGCAAGAGATCCAGATCTACGCTGAAAACTTCTCATAATGCGGCGTTTTTAAAATAGTGTTACTGTTTTGGGTTTAAACCAGGCTCTTCCTTTTCACTGAACCGGGCAGGTGGTGAGGACGGACCACCGGCCCCGGATGCTGATCCCGCTGTGTCCCCAACAGCAGGCCTGCATCCTTTTGATCTGTGAAGAACCCCGTTCTTTGCTGCGATCCGGGCAATAGCCCGCAGGCATTGAACTGTTGAAAGTATCAATGCGGCTATACTGAACCGGATAACAGTAAAGGGAGGGCCTGCTCTTGAAAATGTTCCTATTCTGTAATTATTATCTCTCCGTTCTTGCGGACCACGTGGAAATCATAGGTTGCATCCAGCGCTTGCAGCAATACATCCAGGTTGTCATTGGGCAAGATCCCATTGACCACATCGTTGCTGATATTGGCATTTTCTATCCGGATACTGACTCCATAATGTTCCTGTATCTTATCAAGCGCAACGCGTAACGGTGTATTCTCGAATATTAATTTCCTTTCTTTCCAGGCGAGTATATTCTCTTCGCTGCCTGCTTTCTTCTGCAGTTGCTGATTATGTACTTCCACAAAATCACCGGGCGTCATATGATGTTTCACTCCATCAGGGGTTACCAGCGTAACACTTCCTTCCGTGAGCATGATATTTGTTTTCTCCTGCCTGTTCACCACATTGAACTGAGTACCAGTAACCACTACATCAAAGCGATCCGTATGCACCACAAACCTGCTTTTGGCCGGGGTTTTGGCCACATGGAAAAACGCCTCTCCCCTGATCCACACTTCACGCTCGTTTCCCTTATCCCACCCCTTTGTATAAGTAATGGTACTATTTGCATTAAGTGTTACTCTTGAACCATCAGGCAGCTGCTTTTCTCTCAATTCTCCGAAAGCGGTCTGCACACTTTCCTGCGCCTGGTGATTGAGATACAGGAGCCCTCCTGCAGCAAACACCATCACTGCAGCCGCAGCCCACCACCAGCGTTTGATGGACTTCAGTACGCCGGTGGTTGCGGGTGCCTGAAATTCTTCCGTGACGCTAATGCCCGCCATGAGGCGTTCATGAGCAGTTACGAGTTGGGCTTCCGGCAACTCCCTTTCTGCTATCACCAACTGATCAAGGTATTCCTTTGCTTCAGCTACCAGTGAGGCCTGCAGCGGATTGGCAGACAGCCAGGCTTCAAACTGACGGCGCAGCTCATTATCCGCTCTGAAATACCAGGCCTGAAATTGTTCGTCGGCAATGATATCCTCGATATTTGAAAAGTTTTTATCCATAACACAGCGTTATTCCATTTACAGGTGTCCATTATGGATAATCTGTAATGAATTTTTTTTTAATTTTTTTAAACCAAAAATTGGTTTTGCCCTTTTTTACAGGTAGGTTTACCGGGCTTGCTACACCATAACCAATGGACAATGTGAAAATGAAACACCAGCCGGATATTCATTACTGGCAGACTTTTATCCAGGGTGACCGCGACGCACTGGGCTGGTTATTCCGTAAATATTATCCTGACCTCTTCAGGTATGGCTATAAGATCTGTCAGAATCCGGCCATGCTGGAAGACTGCATCCAGGAGCTTTTCATTGAGCTCTGGCAGAGCAAGAACCCGCCTCCCGGCATCTCCGTGAAAGCCTATCTCCTGAAGGCGATGAAATACAAGCTCCTTAAGCTTCTCAGGAAAAAGGGAAATACACAATTGCAGTCTGATTCAATGGAAAATGCAGTTTTCGAGATCAGTCACGAGGATTTTGTGATCGGCGTACAGGAATCGGAAGAAAAAAGGGCCCGGCTGGTGCAGGCCCTGAACCTGCTCACCACCCGCCAGAAAGAGATCGTATACCTCAAATTCTATCAGAATCTGGGTTATGAGGAGATCAGCGAGATCATGAACATCAACTATCAGGCCGCCCGGAACCTCCTTTACCAGGCGGTGAAAGCCATGAAAAAGATCCTCATCCGGCATTACAGCCTGCTGACCATCCTTCTCTGAAACAATCGTTAGTTAACACTGTATTTCAGCGTGTTCAAACATTTTATGCAATGGTTTGCACTAAATTTTTATTGCATAAATATTGAAATAGCAGTTAATTTCGTGCAACTTCAAAAAACACAAGATATGGTTGATTCATTTGAGAAAATTCCCGTGAGCATTCACGCCGGCCTGAAACAGGGCGCTGCGGCTGTTGCACAGGAAATTGCCTCCCTCATCCGCAGTAAACAGGCAAAAAATGAAAACTGCGTATTAGGGCTGGCCACGGGTTCCACTCCCAAGTCATTGTACGCAGAACTGGTGCGGCTGCACAAACAGGAAGGTCTGAGCTTCAAAAACGTAATCACTTTCAATCTCGACGAGTATTATCCCATCGAGCCTGATGCTTTGCAGAGTTACAACCGCTTCATGCATGTAAACCTGTTTGACCATATTGATATCGATCCGAAGAATATTCACATCCCCAACGGAGAGATCCCCAAAGAGAAGATCAAGGCACATTGCATTCAGTATGAAGAACTGATCGACCAGGCCGGCGGCATCGACCTCCAGATCCTGGGTATCGGCAATAACGGACATATCGGTTTCAACGAGCCAGGTTCCAGCATCTTCAGCAAAACCCGTCTCGTTACGCTCGATAATTCAACCCGTATTGCCAACTCCTACGAGTTCGCCACTTTCTCACAGGTGCCGCGCCTGGCCATTACCATGGGCATCAGCACCATTATGAAGGCACGCCGCATCATCCTGATGGCATGGGGACCTGCCAAGGCCCCTGTTGTGCAGAAAGCAGTGGAAGGACATGTGGATGAGCAGATCCCTGCCTCCCTCCTTCAGCAACACAACGATGTAAGTTTTGTGCTGGATGAAACATCCGCCGCTGAGCTTACCCGTTATAAATATCCATGGCTCACCGGTGAAATGGACTGGACACCTGCCCTTGTGCGCAAGGCCGTGGTGAATATGGCCCTCAAAGCCAATAAGCCCATCCTCAGCCTCACCAATAACGATTACCGTGATCATGGCCTCAGCGAACTGCTGGTAGAAGAAGGCGACGCTTATGAGATCAACCTCAAAGTGTATTACATGATGCGCGATACCATCACCGGATGGCCCGGCGGCAAGCCCAACGCAAACCTGCCGAATCATCCAGAGCGCAGCGAGCCCTATCCAAAACGCTGTGTGATCTTCTCCCCCCACCCCGATGATGATATCATCTCTATGGGAGGAACCTTCCAGCGCCTGCATGATCAGGGTCACGATGTGCATGTAGCCTACCAGACTTCCGGTAACATTGCCGTTACTGATGAGTTCGTAACACGCTTCATGGACTTTGCCGTAGGTTTCGAAGAGATGTTCGGTATCGATTCCAGCAAATCGAATGAGATCCTCAGCCAGGCGAGGGCCTACCTGAAAAACAAAAAATCTAATGAGATCGATACGGCTGATATCCGTGCTATCAAAGGGCTGATCCGCCGCTGCGAAGCAAAAGCCACCTGCCGTTATGTAGGTCTCAGTGACAATAATTATCATTTCCAGAACCTGCCTTTCTACGAAACCGGCACCATTGAAAAGAAGCCGATGGGAGAAGAGGATGTGCTGGTTACCATGGAGCTGCTCCGCAAGCTCCAGCCGCAGCAGATCTATTGCGCCGGTGACCTGGCCGATCCGCACGGAACGCATAAGGTTTGCCTGGAGATAGTGTTTGAAGCGATGCGCAGATTAAAAGAAGCCAACGAACCTTGGGTGAAAGACTGCTGGATGTGGCTTTATAAGGGTGCATGGCAGGAGTGGGATATTGCTGAGATCGAAATGGCAGTGCCGATGAGCCCTGACCAGGTGATGAAGAAACGCCATGGCATCTTCATTCACCAGTCGCAGAAAGACATGGTTCCATTCCAGGGATCAGACAGCCGCGAGTTCTGGCAGCGTGCAGAAGACCGCAACAGCAATACGGCCAACCTGTATGCACAGCTGGGTCTTACAAAGTATGCAGCAATGGAAGCCTTTGTGCGCTGGCATTATTAGAAGATTGAATTTATTGCTATAGTTAGCCGCCTCTTTATGGGGCGGCTTTTTTTGTGCCTCTGCTTGTATGGTTGCGCGGCGCAAAGGAGGTGGATTTTGGCGGTTGCAAAAACATACCCACATACATCAAAAAACAAAAAACACAACTCCGCTTCTCCATCATCTTTTTACCGATCTCGCAACCCGAAACTCCGCATCGTGTTACCGTTTCTCCCCAATCACCCCCGAACTTTGCACCCGCAAACTTCCAATATGAACAAGTTACTGTTACTGACCCTCTGCTTTCTCGCCTCCTTCCCGCAACTTTATGCTCAGGAGAAAGGACAGGGCACTCTGAAAGGTATTGTACTCACCGAAAAAGGCGAGCCCCTGGAACATGCTACGGTGGCTGTTAAGAAAGGACGTAGCACCATTACCGATGCTGGTGGTAATTTCCAGCTAACCGGCATTGCGGTGGGAAGGCAGGAAATCATTGTCAGCTCTGCAGGGTATGCCACGCAGGTACTGCCGGTGGTGATTGAAGAGGGAAAAGAAGCGGATATCAGTGTGAGGCTGCAGTCGGAAGGTTTTCTGAATGAGGTGGTAGTAACTGCGAGCCGCAGGGAAGAGAATATAAAAGAAGTCCCTTCTTCGGTGACTATCCTGTCGGCGAAGCAGATCCGCGAACAGCTGGCTATCAATCCGAATATCACCTCCATATTGGGCAATACGGTGCCTGGATTGGGGACCTTTACCAATAAGGCGACCAATTCCGGCCAGACTCTGAGGGGACGCTCAGTGCTGGTGCTGATCGATGGCATCCCGCAGTCGACGCCTCTGATGAATGGCAGTCGTGATCTGAGAACCATCGATCCTTCCATTATTGAAAGAGTGGAAGTGATCAAAGGGGCTACTTCCATTTATGGAAATGGGTCAGGAGGTGGTATCATCAATTTTATCACTAAGAAACCTTCGGGCAATAAGGCTATCAGCGGAGACACAAGGGTCACTACCAGTGGGAATATCGATCACTCTGACAATACGATCGGTTACAGAGTGTCGCAGACCTTGCATGGGTCGGTGAAGAGGTTCTCTTATGTGATCAGTGGCGTGTATGATCAATCAGGGGCACAGAAAGATGCGGAAGGCAATGTGATCGCGCAGCCTGATGGGCTTAGCGAAACGAGGCTCTTCAATGGTTTCACCAAACTGGGATACCAGATAGATGAGAACCAGAAGGTAACATTCTCTTTTAATTTTTTCAGGAGCCGTCAGTATGCAGATTATATCAATAAGGCGGGGGTATTCGGACAATCACCTGCTGTTGGCGTTAAGGGTATCGATCCGGGCGCACCTGCAGGCACCCCTCATAGCCATAATGCATACCTGAACTATCAGCATACCAAACTGCCATACAACAGCAGTCTGGAAGTAATGGTGTATGATCATAAATTTCAGAGCCTGAACCGTTATGTGGAGAAATCAACGGCATGGTACGGGCCGGGACAAACCTATATCCAGTCGTGGAAACAGGGAGTGCGCGCTAATTTGAACACACCCTGGAAATTCAGATCCGTTTCCGGGGATATTACTTATGGGTTCGACCTGCTGAAAGATAAGACCAACCAGGTACTGACCGATGGGCGCATATACATTCCCGATATGAATATGTTGAATGCGGCGCCATTCGCGCAGGTGAAAGTGGATGTTGCGGATTTCGTATTCAAAGGTGGTGTGCGTTATGAGAACGCGAATATCAAAGTGAAAGATTTCAATACCATTGCAAAAGGACAGAATGGCGAGGGTAGTATTGCTATAAAAGGCGGTACGCTCAATTATAGCGCCACCATGTTCAATGCTGGCCTGCGTTATACCAAATTCGATTTCTTCAATCCATTCATCAGTTTCGGGCAGGCATTTGGCCTGAATGAGCTGGGGCGTGTATTGCGCACTGCAAAAGAGAATACCCTCGATCAGATCACTACAGATCCTGTGATCACGAATAATTATGAGGCCGGTTTCAGCAGCCAGATCGGACCGGTAAATATACAGGGGGCTTATTTTGTAAGCACGTCCAAACTGGGTGCTAACCTCGTGGAACAAAATGGCATGTTCGTTACGCAGCGTGAGCCTGAAAGAGTATATGGGTACGAAGTTCAGGCAGAAGCCCGGATACTGAAGAACTTACGCGCAGGTGGCAGCTATTCCTATGTTGAAGGGAAGTCGGAAACCTCAAATGGAACCAAAGTATATATGAACGGAGAAAGGATCGCTCCTCCGAAAGCAACAGGATTTATTTCCTGGAATCCTGTTGCAGCATTGAACCTTCAGTTCTCTGCAGTTTATACGGGCAGCCGTAACAGGTTCCAGCCACGTAATACAGGATTGTATGGATTGAGCGAAGCTCCGGTGAAAGATGTGACTTATTTCAATTTCAATGGTGGTTATAAGATCAACAGATCATTCAATGTGGCGCTTGGCATCGAAAACATCTTCAACAGATCTTACTATCCTCCAAGAAGCCAGTACAGGGCACAGGATGTGGAGTATGTGATGGGCAATGGCGCCCGTTTCAACCTCAGCCTGGGCTTCCAGTTCTAGTGAATGAACTTTATTCGGGGTGCAGTCGCTCGCGTACCTGCGAGTGACGGATATTCCGTCGCCTCCGGCTACACGGTGCTCGCCAGAGGCCAGCAAATAGAAGTCACTTGCGGGGACGCGAGCGACTGGGCACAGCGAAAGAAAACGATCAATGTATGTCAGTCTGTATTTTGAATTGCCAGGCGCTTAATGCGGCAAACAATCCGGCCATCAGCAGGAATGGAAGCAGCAGTGTAGCCCAGCGGAATGCTGGAGGTTCGGAAAAATATTCCATTTTGACTGTCTGCCAGTTGAGCTCTTTTGCGTCCCTGCCTTCAAAGATCTGCGGATAGAACTGCATACGAAGGCGCTCATGGAATTTTGCGGTGCTATCCAGGTACAGCAGCTGATTGCGAAGCCCCGAACCCGCTACCGTATTGAACTGCTGTTGTGCATGCAGGGAGGGAATGAACCAGCCGATCCGCTCACTGGCACGTTCGCGCTGCCAGAGTTTTTCGTACATTTCTGTGCTATGCTCCTGCGCATCATCATCCCCCATCTGTTGCATGGCGTAGTACCAGAGCCAGCTGAATTCGGCATCCGGTAACTGATATTTGCGGAACTGCGGGTAGTGCAACCAGAATTTTTCCATCACAGGTCCTTTCTCCATATCCCATTTTTCATGATAGCCTTCGCGCTGTTCCACTACAGTATGCATGGCCTCGGGCACTGCATATTCCTTCACCAGGTAATTGTTCACGATGCCCGGGAATACGAACAGCAGGAGTATCCAGATACTGAGCATTCCTGCTGCATTCACACTGCTGTTCCTACGTAATGATACCATCCATGTACTGATGGCAAACCAGCAAAGGAGGTACAGAATCGAGAGGACGGATACAGCAGCAAATCCGCTGTTCAGTTCTATGGGCAGTATGATCAGCGATAACAACAGGAGAATGGCCAGCACTGCATATACGGCCATCATCCTGACAGCCAGTTTCTGCATGATCAGTTTCAGAGGCCTGCTGCTTTGCACATGCAGCAGTTTCCAGGTACCTCCTTCTTTTTCTTCCGATACCAGGTTATAACAGAATGCAATAATGAGCAGGGGGAAAAGATAGATGAGTACGAAATTGAAATCCAGGTTACCCGCCAGCAATCCCGCAGGATTGAAGAGGTCGGTATCATAACGCTGGTTCTCCAGTCCACGGATGGTAATGCTCTGCACAGCGCTGTTCACATCTCGTTGTCCGATGGACAGACCATTCAGTCCATCGGCCTTATTGGCAATTCCGAATTTCAAATGATAGAGAAGCAGCCCGATATCCTTATTATAGAAATCCAGATTCCGTTGGATATGATGTTGTTGTTGCTGTTCTGTGAGGGCCACAGCAGCAGCCTGTTTGCAGAGATGCTGCTTCCCTGCCAGGAGGCTGATCACTCCGGCTACCAGCAGGAGGGATAAGCCGATGATGGCAATACCGGAACGGAAAAATCGCTTCAATTGTAATACGAACATGATCAAACCAGTTTTATTTTTTCAGAAAAAGCAGCAATGCCCAGTACCAGAAACAGGAGCCAGGCGGTGAGGGCAAGTACCGATAATAATTCAGCACGGAACAATGCAGTTATGCCTACAGGTTTGTATTCCAGTTTGGGCAGGCTTTTCCAGAAATCGCTGCTGATGGTTCTATCAGAAGTTTTACTGTTACTGATATACTTCATCTGCAGTTCATTCATTTGCTGCGCCAGCCGGTAACGATAGTCTTCTGCCTGCAACTGGAAATTCACATAAGAGGTGAAATCGGTGCCGCATACTGCCATCGATAAATTCCTGAGCCCCACAAATGGATCGATGAAAGCCGTGGAGGCGGCAAACCTGTTCTGATTTTCATACACCTTGAGGAGTTCCCTGAAATGCTGGTTGTACACTTCGGTACTGATCCGCTCTCCTTCCCTCATCTGAAAGCCTCCGTAATTGAAAGGCAGTTTCTGTACAGAATCCACGCCATAAGCAGTGAGCAGGGAATCTTTCAGCGCTTTGTAGTAGGGATCATTGGGATCATGACTGTCGCCTTTTTGCAGCAACGTTTTTTCCACTCCTGCTTCAAAGGCGATCTTTGAGGGCGACGGGTGCAGGTAACGTCCTATGGCATGAGCGCCGCGTGGTACCAGGATAGTGAAGAACAGCCAGATCCCGATCAGCGACACAAGCGCTATCCTGCTGCTTTTGCACAGCGCCGACACCAGTACAGCTATCAGGCTGATGATTGCCAGATAGACCAGGTAAAGCAGGAAAAGCCAGGCTGATCTTCGCAGATCGTCATTATCTCCGCTTGAGTTGCCATTACGGATGAACAGCAATACAGCCAATGACGTCACCAGAAAACTGCCGCCGATCAGCAAGAGGCCGAGCGCTCTTCCGAAAATGATCTCCTTCCAGGAAGCGCCCTGTCCTTTCAGGATGCGAAGCGTACCGTTCTCACGATCAGCAGCAACCGAACCAAATCCGATAAAGAATAACATAAGCGGCAGCAATACCTGTAATACCATGGCCATGCTGATTTCGCCAAAGCGCAGGAGGCCTGTACTGAGACCGGCTTCCGAGAAGTTCACTGAGTTCTGTTTATGAGCTTCCAGGAACACCACGTTACCGGTATAACTTTCCAGTCCAAAATCAAAAAAGCTCAGGGATGGTTTGGGGCGGAATGCGAGATAACCGTAATGCGCCATCCTGTGCGGATGTTTGTCCGGCATATTTTCCCAGTTCTTCCGCACGGTATCTTCATAAGCATGGCGCATATCCACCTGTTGCCTCCAGGTGGCAGCTCCATTCCACGCAGCATAGGCGATCAAAAGGAGCAGTAAGCCGCCCAGCAACTGGTTGGCGCTGTTCCTGAAGGCCTGCACATACATTTGCTTCGCAAACAAGATCAGAGTTTTCATTCGCATAAGAATTCAATTTATCAGAACCTGTAAGTGGCAGTGAACATGATATTGCGCGGTGCTCCGGGGAACAGGCGCAGGTAATTCTGTGCACCCAGCCAGTAGGTTTTATCAAGAAGATTGTTGATGTTCATGGCCAGCTGAAGGTTGCTTTTACCCGGACTGTAATAAACTGCCAGATCCAGTACTGTGTAAGCAGGCAGTTTGAAAGAACGGGTGAACCAGGGCACTTTATCACCACTGTATTGCAGTCCAGCTCCTACGCCCAGATCTTTCAGAGCAGTGGTTGCAGGGAAATTATAACGGGTCCACACTGTTCCGCTGTGAATGGGTGTATTCTGTTTTCGCGCGCCGATGAGTGCAGGATCTTTTTCCTGCGTGATCACTGCATCGATATAGCTGTAGCCCATACTCAATTGCCAGCCGGGCATCAGGTATCCGGCCAGTTCCATTTCAATGCCCCTGCTCTTCTCTCCTCCCCTGGTGGCGAGAGAATCCGGAAACGCGGGTATATTGGCATTGATGAGGATATTCTGTTGCCTGATCTCATACAATGCCACGGTGAGGCTCATACGCCCTTTCAATAAGTCAGCTTTCAAACCTGCTTCTTTCAGATCACTCTTCAATGGCTCGAACTGTGCACCTGTCTTCAATGAACCGGTATTCGGCATCAGGGTGACGGTATTCGACTGCGGCTGGAATCCTTTGAAATAAGTAGCGTAGAAGTTCACGGTTTTGGTGGCAGCCCAGGTAAGACCAACACGAGGCAGCAGTGCAGCTTTCTTCACAATGGTTTCTGCACCGGCCTTATAGTTGGTGATATCCTCAAACCATTCCTGGCGAAGGCTCAGCAATAATGTAAAACGA
Source organism: Pseudobacter sp. (assembly GCF_051955275.1). NCBI lineage: Bacteria > Pseudomonadati > Bacteroidota > Chitinophagia > Chitinophagales > Chitinophagaceae > Pseudobacter > Pseudobacter sp. Next base: position 37,186 of record NZ_JBQCGW010000244.1, read on the forward strand.
TTCCATTGCATCATTTCCTGTATATACACCGCCTGCGTGCTGGTGAGTGCCGCAGGCAGCGCCGTTCTCACATTGAATACATAATCGGAAGTACTTCTAAGAATATAGTTCGGATTGCTGAGATCGAAATGATTCACATTCGGTTTTGGGATCAGTGAACCACCGTAACTGATGGTATGGTAATCCGCAGCCCGTGCGGGATTGAAGCTTGCAGCCACTGTTCCATCCTTCAACAGGTAACCACGGGCAGCGTTCTGTCCTCCACCTCTTAATTTCTGCCAGCGGTGAAGATCATAACCGGCCAGTATGGTATGCGTAATTTTCCCTGTCTGTATTTTATAGGTTAAGTATCCATTAAGGTTATCGATATTCCAGTTCTGTTTGCGCTGCACGAACTGCATACCCGCCAGTGAGCTGACAGGATTATTATCCAGATCCACGCCAAATGCGTTGGTGGTACGATGCTCCTGCAGGTCCTCACTCCATGTCTGTTTCATGTAGGAGATATTCAGCGACAATGATTCCGTGATACGCCTGCTGAAATTCCCCATGATGATGAATTCTTTCGATTTGAAATAATCATCAGGACCGGAGAGATTGAGACTTACAGGCGTGCTCTTCAGGTCCGTTTGTCCGGCTACAGCGCCGAAGATCGGCTGGCCTCTGTCGAGATTTCCATTCATATTACTCAGGATGATCTCTGTATTGAAAGCTGTTTTATCATCGGGTACCCAGGAGAAGGAAGGTGATACAAGGAATGATTTATTGCCCACAAAATCACGGAAGCTTTTTGCTTCCTGGTAAGCGCCGTTCACGCGATACAGCAATTTCTTCTCTTTATCCAGCGGTCCCGTAAAATCAAGCGCCGCACGGATGGTGCTGAAACTTCCTGCACTGATGCTGATCTCTTTCCGGTGGGTATCCAGCGGTTTTTTAGTGATGATATTGATGCTGCCGCCGGGATCCACACTGGAGAAAGTGGCGCTGGCTGGTCCTTTGATCACTTCCACCCTTTCTATATTGGCAGTGAGCGGCTGCAGGAAATAATATTGCCTGGTGCGCATGCCATTCAGGATCTGCCCTTCTTCATTCTGGCTCATACCGCGGATGGTATACTGGTTGTAATAACTGCTGGGAACTACACCACTCGCCATCTTCACGGCATCCCCCAGTTGAAAGGCGCGCAGATCGGCGATCAGTTCTTTGGTAACGGCAGATACCGATTGCGGAATATCCTTGCTGGCAACCGCAAACTTTGTAGCACCGAAAGAATAATCACTGGTGTACTTGCGGGCACTGCGACCAACCACTTCAATGGCCTGCAGATCTTTGAGCAGCGGGTTCAGTCTGATTAAAATTTCCATCATGGTATCCTTCAGCAAAACAATCTGCTGATAAGACTCAAAGCCCACTGCCGTGATGGATAGTTCCGCATGGCCCGCAGGCAGATCTGAAAATTTTAACAGGCCCAGTTCATTGCTTGCACCAGCTTGTTTCCGTTTCTGTTGTTTGAGTTGCACGGAAGCATGACTTACCGGGGCTCCTTTCTCATCAAGGATCTGCAGTTGCAGTCCTCGTTGCGCCGTAGCGGCAACAGAGAAAATGGTCAGACCGATCAGGGTTAGAAAATATTTCATGTTGTGGTTGGGTTAAATGGTTTCGAGGTAGAGCTCCTGCAACTCATTGGCAGTAAGATTGCCGTTTTCTACGGTATGCACCAGTGCGCCTTTGCGCATGATACCGATACGTGCACCTATATTCACGGCATTGAAAATATCGTGGGTGGCCATGAAGATGGTCCTGCCTTCCTTTGCCAGCGACTTGCAGATTTCGGTAAAACCCGCTGTAGCCCTGGGGTCCAGACCCGAGGTGGGTTCATCCATGAGAATGGCGCTGGCATTCTTCGACAATGCGATGGCGATGCCCACTTTCTGTCTCATACCTTTTGAATAACCGCCCAGCTTGCGCTGATGCGCCTCTTCCTGCAATCCGGCACGCAGCAGGAATTGCCGGAGGCTGTCTTTTGAATAACTGAACCCTGCGATCCTGCTGAAAAAATCCAGGTTCTCCATTCCGGAGAGATTACCGTACAGCTGTACCACTTCCGGGATATAGGCCAGCGCACTGCGTGTTTGTTTCCCATCAGGTTTCACTTCTTCGCCATTGACCATCACCATTCCACTGGTAGGCTCGGTGAATCCAAGAAAGAGATTGATGGTGGTGGATTTTCCTGCGCCGTTCTGGCCAAGCAGACAAAAAATCTCACCTCGTTGAACAGATAAGTTCAGATCGGTCAACGCAGCAATACCATTATATTGCTTGCCAAGCCCGATCGCTTGCAATACAGCCATGATGTAATTGATTTAATAAAAATGAATAGCAATAGCAGCAGGTACCAGCTGCCGGCTATTACAGAGAGAATGTATTTACAGCATTGAAGGAGGTCCTTTGTTGGAGAAGCCAGTCAGCAAAGGAGTGATCGCAGTAACGCGATATAAAGAATAAGTGCTGGTAAGAGAAGGAAAAAAGGCAAGCTGCGGTGGATGGCTGTCTTCCACAAAAACAGCATAATGATGAGCGCAGATGGAGCAATTATCGCCATGTTGTCCCTGGATCTTTGTTGATCCGGTATCTGAATGGTCTGAACCATTTTCCGACGCAAACTCAGTGGCGGCATGAGATACATGATGATGCCAGTACTGTACCGGTGTTGCTATGAACAGGTAGAGGGCCGTCAGGAAGAGGGCTGTAAAGTGGCGGTATCTGGACTTTCTTTTCAATTTACATTTTGCATCAACGTTGCAAATGTAAAGTAAATGCATCTTTGTTGCAAATAAAATATCAGGGTGTGCCCGGAGAATCAGGGCATACCCTGATATTTTCGGCACACCCTGAGATGATCAGATATTCGTTCCGCCATCGATCACAACGCCAGTACCTGTAATGTAACCACTCTCAGGGCTGGCGAGATACGCTACCAGTCCGGCAATATCATCAGCAGTACCAAACGTATTCAGGGCATTGATCGAGCGTTGCCAGTCCGCACCTTCCCCTGTTGAAGGGTTCATATCAGTATCTACCGGTCCCGGATGAACGAGATTTACGGTGATGCCTTTCGGTCCCAGGTCTCGTGCCATACCTTTGGTAAGTCCGGTCAGCGCACTCTTGCTCATGGCATACACACTGCCACCCAGCCCTGCTACCCGCTCCGCCATACAGCTGCCAATGGTAATGATACGGCCGCCGCGTGGCAGGTGTTTGATTGCTTCCTGTGAGCCGGCAAATACTGCACGGATATTTACATTGGTATGCAGATCGAATTCTTCCAGCGTAAAATCCTCTACTGATTTTAAGATAGCTATTCCTGCATTATTCACCAGGATGTTCAGGCCGCCGAGTTCAGCAGCCGCTTTGTTCACTGCCTGCTTCACGGCGTTGGGATCGGCACTGTCTGCCTGAATGGCAATGGCGGTACCCCCTGCTGCACGGATCTCACCGATCACTTTCTCCGCTTTTTCAGGAGAGGAGTTGTATGTGATGGCCACGCTGGCTCCTTCCTTTGCTAAACGTTTTGCAATGGCCGCTCCTATTCCGCGGCTTCCCCCTGTTACCAGGGCTGTTTGATTGGATAAATTTTTCATAGCTCAAAACTAGAACAGCATTGTTATATTTGCAGGTACAGCTAAAATTGTTAAGTACTAACAAAAAAGTAAGTATGCGGAAAACAAGCTCCACCAACGCCATCAATGAAGAAGCCATTATTGCCAGTTGTGGCATGAGTTATACACTTTCCGTGATCGGAGGAAGATGGAAACCGGCTATTCTGTTTACCCTCCTGAAGGGAACGATGCGTTACAATGAATTGCGTAAAAGTATCGATGGAGTGTCTGAACGTATGCTGGTTGCGCAACTGCGCGAGCTGGAAGATGACGGGCTGGTAAAACGCATCATTTACCCGGAAGTTCCGCCGAGAGTGGAATACATGCTTACTGATATGGGACGTGATACGGCGCCGATGCTGCGGCATATGAGTGCCTGGGGTAACAGGCACAGACAAACGAAACCGGCTTCCAAACCAACCCAGGCAGTTACCCCTAAAAAAACAGCAGCTTCCGGTAAGAAAGCTGCTGCCTTATAATGCTGTCTGTTTTCCATTAATTGAATGCTCTTACGATACCGAGCTCCAGTCCTCTCAGTTCGGCCAGACCGCGCAGTCTTCCAATAGCGGAATAACCGGGATTGGTCTTCTTCTTCAGGTCATCCAGCATCTGGTGACCATGGTCAGGACGCATTGGGATGGAAGCATTACGGTCCTTCATCACAGTTACAATATTCTTCACCACGCTGTACATGTCTACATTCCCTTCCAGGTGATTGGCCTCGTAGAAGTTTCCTTCTTCATCACGCTGCGTGCTGCGCAGGTGAATGAAATGGATCCGGCTGCCCAGTCGTTCTACCATGCCCGCCAGGTCATTGTCTGCGCGCACACCAAAGGAACCTGTACAGAAGCAAAGGCCATTGGCTTTGGAAGGTACTGCATCGAAGAGGGCTTTCACATCGGCTTCGGTGCTGACCACGCGTGGCAGACCAAAGATCGGATAGGGAGGATCATCCGGATGGATGGCCAGTTGCACACCCACTTCCTCGGCAACAGGCGCTATCTGTGATAAAAAGAATATAAGATTGGAACGAAGCTTTGCGGCATCGATGCCCTTGTACTGGTCCAGTGCATGCTGGAACTGTTGCAGGGTGAAACTCTCTTCGGAACCGGGTAAACCGGCAATGATATTACGCTGAAGCGATGTTTTTTCATCAGCACTCATGGAAGCCAGTCTGGCTTCCGCCCTTGCCAGTTCTGTAGCGCTGAACTCCTGTTTTGCACCGGTGCGCTGAAGGATCAGCGCATCGAAGGCAATATAGGCAGCCTTTTCAAAGCGAAGTGCTTTGGAGCCATCTTCCACTTCCCAGGCCAGATCGGTGCGCGTCCAGTCAAGCACCGGCATGAAGTTATAGGTAACGATTCTGATGCCACATTCCGCCAGGTTGCGGATGCTCTGCTGGTATGCTTTGATGTAGAGCAGATAATCTCCCTGCTGCGTTTTGATATGTTCGTGAACAGGGATGCTTTCCACTACATTCCAGGTGAGACCGGCTTTTTCGATGGTCTGTTTCCTGGCGAGGATCTCTTCCTTCGTCCATAGTTCTCCGTTAGGGATATGATGAAGGGCAGTTACTATTCCGGTAGCTCCGGCCTGCCTGATATCCGCGAGGCTTACTGGGTCAGTAGGACCAAACCAGCGGAAAGACTGTTCCATTCGGGGTAAAGCAACGCTCATATAAGATGCTGATGGTTATTTGTTCAAAGATAGGGTCCTAAAGAGAAACTCCTCTTCTCCAGGGAATGAAATCATCCTGACCGAGTGCTACTGCTCTCGGTTGTTTCCTTCCACTGGCCACATCGATGATATAGTCGAGGATCCTGGAAGCCGCTTCCGGTATGGTTTCCGTGCCACTGATAATGGTGCCGCAATCTATGTCCAGGATGTCCGGCATTTTTTTGAAGAGTGCAGTATTGGTGCTCAGCTTCACAACCGGCGCGATGGGATTACCGGTTGGAGTACCCAGCCCGGTAGTGAACAGTACCAGGTTGGCGCCTGATCCTACTTCGGCCGTGGTACTTTCCACATCATTTCCTGGTGTGCAAAGCAGGTTGAGACCGGGTTTGGTTACGCGTTCGGGATAATCCAGCACTGCTGTTACGGGAGATGAGCCTCCTTTTTTGGCGGCGCCTGCAGATTTGATGGCATCGGTGATCAGTCCGTCGCGGATATTACCCGGGGATGGATTCATATAAAAACCGGATCCATCGGCTTCCGCTTTTGCGTTATACACGCGCATGAGCTCCATGAAACGTAATGCTGTTGCTTCATCCACACAGCGGTCGCTCAGCTCCTGCTCTACCCCGCAGAGCTCAGGGAACTCGGAGAGGATCACGGAGCCGCCCATCGCCACCATGATGTCTGAAACATAGCCCAGTGCCGGGTTTGCGGAAATACCGGAGAAGCCGTCGGAGCCTCCGCATTCCAGTCCTATACAGAGTTTATTGAGCGGCGCGGGTTGCCTTACATTCTTATTGGCTTCCATCAGGCCGGCGAAAGTTTTTTTGATGGCCCTGGTGAGCAGTTGTTGCTCCGTTCCCTCTTTCTGCTGTTCCAGGATCACCAGGGGCTTACTGAAGCGGGGATCACGTTTGGCGATCTCCTTTTCCAGGATACTGGCCTGCGCATGCTGGCAGCCGAGGCTGAGCACTGTTGCCCCTGCCACATTGGGATGTGTGATATATCCGGCGAGCAGTCCGCAGAGCGCATCTGCATCCATGCGGGTACCACCGCAACCCATATCATGGTTGAGGAATTTGATGCCATCGATATTCTGAAAAACCTTTTTGTTGCTGACGTTCGTCGCTTTTTCGGAAAGCTCCACCGCCAGGATATCATCGGCAGAAACGCCCTGCTGGTACATATTCACCAGGGTTTCCACATCATGCTGAAAGGCGGTCACCTTACTATAACCCAGCTTTTCCACCAGGGCTTCGCGCAGCACATCCACATTCCTGTTCTCACAGAAAACAAGTGGTATCACAATCCAGTAGTTGGCGGTTCCCACACTGCCATCGGCGCGGTGGTAGCCCATGAAATGTTTTTCTTGCCACTTGCTCACATCGGGCTTTTCCCAATGGAGTTTGCGCTGACCAAGTTCAAAATCGCTGGAAGCGTGGTGGATATTGCCGGTGGTGATGGCCGCACCCTGTGGAATAGGCTTGTCGGCTTTCCCTACCAGTACACCATACATGAAGATCTCATCTCCCGGCACCAGGTCATTGATGGTGAATTTATGTTTACCGGCTACAGGTTCCACCAGTGAGAACTGATGGCCATTGTGCCGGATGGGGGTTCCTTTAGGTAGATCCTGAAGGGCAACGAGTATATTGTCCTGTGGGTGTATCTGGAGGTATGTATGAGTAGCCTGCATAGTGTTGTACTTAATAATAATCTTAGCACAAATAAATAACTATCAACAGGTTCAAAAACCTATCCCATTGTCTAAATAGTAAGCTATCTTGGCAGAGATATTCCGCAATCGTTCCCGGAATGCCAAAATTGTTCAATTTCCGGCCAGCCGGAGTGAATGAAACAGCTGTACTATCAAGGAAAAAACAGGATCTTACTAACGGAAATGTATATACGATCATAAACTATGCTGGCCAATCACTTAAATATTAGTCCCAGCTGCTATCTGAGGGGCTTATTGCAAATATTGCATAATCAATTGCAACTTGTTGCAGAGTTGCCTGATTATCACTGCAAAGGCGGTTCCGGAGCACCCACTGGTACAGATAGTTGCAAGGTTATTAACGGGTTACGCACTACCCTACCGGAAACGTTTGCATAAATAAAGGGAGGCTAAAAAGCGCACGGATGATAAAAAAAAATTCAATTTGTAGCAGAGATTATTATATCGGATTGCACCAAAACCGTCTTGCCATGACACGAGAAACTTTCCACATCCCTGCCAGCACATCCGTTGCTGTGCACCAACCGGCGCTGTTGCCGGCCGGCCTTTTCGTCTCCTTCCTGAATGATCGGCTTTTTCCGGAAATTTGCTTTTTGTCAATGGGCAGCACGTACCTGGCAAATCCAAGGTTTAACTTTTAAACCCTTTTGAAATGAGACCTCAATTACTGAAAGTATCCAAAGCGCCCAGACATTCGTTCAGTGTTCGGCAGGACATTGTCCCTTACGTTAACAACCGCTGGCATTACCATCCTGAAATTGAACTTATCCATTTTAAGAAGGGCGAAGGCACCCAATTCATCGGCGACAATATCAAAAGATTCAAACCTGGCGACATTGTGCTGGTAGGCCCCCAACTCCCGCACTACTGGAGGTTCGACGACGCCTATTTTGAAGATGGCAGCAAACTGAATGCTGATGTACGTGTGGTGCATTTTGCCGAGAACTTCTGGGGCGACCAGTTCCTGCAACTGCCCGAGAACCTCAATATCAAGGCCATGCTGGAAAAAGCGAGAAGAGGCCTGCAGATCACCGGCAAGACCCGCCAGAAAGTGGCTGAACTGCTGGAGCATCTGCTCTATTCCGATGGCTCGCTCCGCATCATGCTGCTCATTGAAGCACTCAATACCATCGCGGAATGCAAGAATATGTCGTCTCTCAGCTCCATTGGTTTCAAACAGGAGTTTGTGGAAGCGGAAAGCGACCGTGTGAATGCCATCTACGATTACTCACTCAAGAACTTCAAAAGAAAGATACAACTGGAAGAGATCGCAGCTGTGGCCAATATCAGCCCGAACTCCTTCTGCCGCTATTTCAAATCAAGAACACGTAAGACCTATTCACAGTTCCTGATCGAGATCCGTGTGGGACAGGCATGCAAGCTGCTGATAGAAAACAACCTCAGCATCAAACAGCTTTGTTATGAAAGCGGCTTCAACAACTTCACCAGCTTCCATAAATATTTCAAGATGATCACCGGTAAGAGCCCATTGAACTACCAGAAAGAATTTATGGCTTAACACAAACCTTCTATGATCAGATTTCCGGCTTTGGTGCTGGCTGTACTCACCTGCATCCAACTCCAGGCGCAGCGCATTGCCCCCATCCTCATCGAAACAAAGAACGCCAGCCTGGTACTCAATGTAGCCGGCAATCAACGCGTACTGCAATCATATTTCGGCAGAAAGATAGATAAGGCCAGCATTGGCAAGCTCAGTGGTGGCCGGGAAGCCTATCTCACAGCCGGTATGGAAAACCAGTTCGAGCCCGCCATCCGTATGGTACATAACGATGGAAACCCATCCCTTGACCTGCGTTATGTATCGCACAGCAGTAAACAGAATGGTACAGTGATCACCACCGATATCCTGATGAAGGACCCCGTATACCCTGTTGAAGTGACCCTGCATTACACCGCCTGGACCAATGAGGATGTGTTCAGTTGCCAGACCATCATCAGGCACCAGGAGAAAAAACCCGTGATGCTCACGCAGTACGCTTCGGGCATGCTGCACTTCAATGCAGATCAATACTGGCTTACGCAGTTCCATGGCGACTGGGCCCGCGAAGTGAACATGGTGGAAGAACAACTCACACATGGCATCAAATCGCTGGAAAGCAAACTGGGTACCAGGACAAACTTCTATCAAACGCAGTTTTACTTTTTATCGCTCAACAGACCTTCTGACGAAAACACTGGTGAAACGATTGCCGGAACATTGAACTGGACCGGCAATTTCCAGTTCACTTTTGAAATTGACCAGCGCAATGCCCTGCGGGTCCGCTCCGGCATCAATCCCTATGCCTCTGAATATTTTCTCGCACCCAACGAAACATTCACCACGCCTGAAATGGTATTCACCTGGAGCAGTAATGGTAAGGGACAGGCCAGCCGAAATCTTCATCGCTGGGCACGCAACTATGCTGTGCTGAATGGAAAAGAAGAGCGCATGGTACTGCTCAACAACTGGGAAGCCACCTACACCAAATTTGATGAGAACAGACTGGTGGAGTTGTTCGACGAAGGAAAGAAACTGGGCGTTGACCTTTTCCTGCTGGATGATGGCTGGTTCGGAAATAATCATCCGCGCAATGACGATAAGACCGGCCTCGGCGATTGGGAAGCCAACAAAACCAAGCTGCCCCACGGCATCGGTTACCTGGTGAATGAATCGGAAAAGAGAGGCCTGCATTTCGGGATCTGGCTGGAACCGGAAATGGCAAACCCGAAGAGCGATCTATACAAAGCCCACCCCGACTGGATCCTGAAGCTCCCCAACCGTGAAGAACATTATGGCAGGAACCAGCTGGTGCTTGACCTCACCAATCCCAAAGTGCAGGACTTCGTTTTCAGGATCGTTGATGACCTGCTCACGCAGAATCCCGGACTGGCCTATATCAAATGGGATTGCAACCGGAGCATGACCAATGCATATTCCCCTTATCTGAAAGAAAAACAATCGCATTTATACATCGAATATACGAGGTCGTTATACAAGGTGCTGGACCGTATCCGCGTCAAATACCCGAAGCTTCCCATCATGCTTTGTGCAGGCGGTGGTGGCCGTACGGATTATGGCGCCATGAAATATTTCACGGAGTTCTGGCCCAGTGATAATACGGATGGACTGGAGCGCGTATTCATCCAGTGGGGCTATTCTTATTTCTTTCCCGCCAATACCATTTCTGCGCACGTTACAAGTATGGGCAAGAACCAGAGCCTCAAGTACCGCACGGATGTGGCCATGATGGGCAGACTGGGATATGATATCCGCACCAATACTTTCACGCCACAGGATATTGAGTTCACCAGCAATGCCATCAAAACATACAAAAGGATCAGCCCGGTCATCCAGCAGGGCGATCAGTACAGACTGGTATCTCCTTATGAGGAGGATCGCGCCGTGCTGATGTATGTGAACGAAACAAAGACCAGCAGCATTCTCTTCCAGTACTTCACCACTCCACGCAGAAAGAATATCTTTACGAATGTCCGCCTGCAGGGCCTCGATCCCCTAAAGATCTATCGCATCAGGGAGATCAATCTGTACCCCGGCACCAAATCCGGCAGTCCGGAGAATGATAAGCAATACACAGGCGAATACCTGATGAGCATTGGCCTGAATATTGCACCCAGGGGATTTGCCGTAACCAGCAATGTATTTGAGATCGAAGCCGAATGATCATGGTCACACTTAAAAATTCTTCAATATGAGAAAGATCTTCTTTGCAGCCTTCATCCTTACATCACTGGGCGCAAGCGCTCAGCACCAGCTTGAAAAGATCTGGGAAACCGACACTGTTATCGCTATTCCGGAATCCGTATACTTCGATGGAAAGAACAAGATCATGTATGTATCGCTGATCGACGGTCCCGGATGGGCCGTGGACGGCAAAGGCGGTGTGGGTAAAATGAGCCCCGATGGAAAGAAATGGGACAGCGCCTGGATCACGGGCCTCAATGCCCCCAAGGGCATCGGCATTTATGGGAACCGCATGTTTGTGGCCGATGTAACAGAGATCGTGATCATCGATATCAAAAAAGGAAAGATCGAAAAGAAGATCAGCCCTGACAGCGCTAAAATGCTCAACGATGTAACCATTACCGGTAAAGGCATCGTATATGTTTCGGATTCCCGTACCGGCATCATCTGGAAATTAGAGAATGATGTACCCACACAATATCTCACAGATCAGAAAGGCGTGAATGGACTGAAAGCCATCGGCACCGATCTTTACATCGCTGCAGGTAAAGATTTCAGAAAAGCGGATGCGAATAAGAACATCACCCCGGTTGCCACACTGCCACAGGGTGGCGATGGCGTGGAGCCTGTTGGCAATGGCGATTTCATTGTGACTGCCTGGTCAGGTTATATCTTTTATGTTCATAAAGACGGGAAAGTGGATACGCTGCTGGAAACACACCAGCAGAAAAAGAATACAGCTGATATCGGTTATGATCCTGCCAAAAAGATCATTTATGTGCCTACATTCAATGGCAAGACCGTTGCAGCTTATCAACTGAAATAAACAAACAGCTTATAGTGAAAAAACATTCGCTTCTTATGGTACTGCCTGTTATTGCAGTACCATTTTTTTTGCAGGCACAGCAATCTTCCATTTATCATGAGGGCTGGATCGATTTCAACAAGAACGGGAAGAAGGATATTTATGAAGATCCGAAGCAACCCACCGAGGCGCGCATCAGTGACCTGATCAGCCAGATGAACACCGACGAGAAGACCTGCCAGATGGTGACGCTCTATGGTTTTGGCCGCGTGCTCAAAGATGAACTGCCTGCCCCGCAATGGAAACAAAGCCTCTGGAAAGATGGCATCGCCAATATCGATGAACATCTGAACAGTCTTCCTTACAATAAGAAAGCCGTAACCCGGTATTCCTTCCCGCAGAGCAAACATGCTTCTGCTATCAATACGGTGCAGCGCTGGTTTGTGGAGGAAACAAGACTGGGTATTCCGGTTGACTTCACCAATGAAGGCATTCATGGCCTGAACCACGACCGCGCCACTTTGCTGCCTGCGCCTATTGCTATCGGCAGCACCTGGAACAGGCAGTTGGTGTATCACGCCGGTATGGTAGTAGGCCGCGAGGCAGCCGCCACCGGTTATACAAACGTATATGCCCCCATCCTTGACCTGGCCCGCGATCCCCGCTGGGGCCGTGTGGTGGAATGTTATGGGGAAGATCCATTCCATATCGCAGAGCTTGGCAAGCAGATGGCACTGGGCATCCAGCACCAGGGCGTTGCAAGCACCATCAAACATTTTGCAGCCTACAGTATGCCCAAGGGTGGCCGTGATGGCGACGCAAGAACAGATCCGCATATCACCCCCCGTGAGTTGCACCAGATTCACCTCTACCCCTTTCGCCGCGTAGTGCAGGAAGCCCATGTAATGGGCGTGATGAGCAGTTATAATGATTATGATGGCGTTCCCGTCAGCGGCAGTAAATATTTTCTTACGGAACTGTTGAGACAGCAATATGGTTTCAATGGTTATGTGGTATCAGACAGCCGCGCTGTTGAATTTCTATACAAGAAACATATGGTGGCGGGTAATTACAAGGAAGCCATCCGGCAGGTGGTGGAAGCAGGACTGGATGTGCGCACAGACTTCACTAAGCCGGAAGACTATGTATTGCCGCTTCGCGAACTGATCAATGAAGGCTCGCTTTCCGTGAAGACCATCAATGAACGCGTGGCAGCCGTGCTCCGTGTAAAGTTCAGGCTTGGCCTCTTTGACCATCCCTTTGTGACTGATCCCGCCGCAGCGGATACGCTGGTGTACAATGCAGACGCAAAAGCTATGCAGGAGCAACTTTCCAGGGAAGTGCTGGTATTGCTGAAGAACGACAACAACACTTTACCGCTCAACCCTGCAAAAACAAGATCGATACTGGTGACCGGTCCGCTGGCTGCTGAAACCAATCACAGCATCAGCCGCTACGGCCCTTCCAATGTGCATGTGATCTCTGTTCTGGAAGGATTGCAGCAATACGCAGGAAAAAACATCAAAGTGCAATACACCAGGGGTTGTGCAATCACGGATCCCAACTGGCCTGAAAGCGAGATCCTGCCAACCCCTATCACCAAAGCGGAACAATCCGGCATAGACTCCGCAGTTGCGCTCGCTAAGAAATCTGACGCCATAATAATTGTTTTAGGAGAAGATGAAAAGATGGTAGGAGAAAGCAAGACCCGGACCGGGCTTGATCTTCCGGCCAGGCAATTAGAGTTATTACAGGCGATGCAGGCCACCGGCAAACCGGTGATCCTGGTTCTGATCAATGGCCGCCCGCTCACTATCAACTGGGCGCAGAAATATACACCGGCCATCCTCGAAGCATGGTTCCCCGGTGCTACCGGCGGTAAGGCCATTGCCGAAACACTCTTCGGGGATTATAATCCCGGCGGTAAACTGGCCGTTACCTTTCCTAAAACCACCGGACAACTGGAACTGAACTTCCCTTACAAACCAGGCTCACACGCAGGGCAGCCCGGCGATGGACCTAACGGTTATGGTAAAACGGCCGTGAACGGGCCGCTGTATCCATTCGGACATGGATTGAGCTATACCAGTTTTACCTACAGCAATCTCAGCGTAACACCGGACAGTCTGCGTGCACAGGCTTCCGTAACAGTTACTGCAGACATCACCAACAACGGAAAAGTAAAAGGTGATGAAGTGGTGCAGCTTTATCTGAAGGACAGGATCAGCAGTGTAACGCAGTATGAAACACAGCTTCGTGGCTTCGAACGTATCCACCTGCAACCGGGCGAAACAAAAACTGTTCGCTTTCAGCTGAGCCCGGATGACCTGGCATTGCTGGATAAAGACATGAACTGGACCGTAGAGCCGGGGGAATTCGAAGTACAGATCGGCAGTTCATCAACGGATATCAGGCTGAAGAAAAGTTTCATCGTAAAGTAGTTTGAGTGTGCCCAGTGGCTCGCGTTCCCGCGAGTGACTTTTATTCCGTCGCCGGAGGCGAGCTACTGGGCGCTGCGTAATTAACCGGATGAATACGCCGATTATTCATCCGGTCTTTTTATTTTTAGGGGACACAAACAGCATCTATACATGAATATCCTCCTCGCTCCTTTTCACGCCAATGGCCTGGACCTCCGCAATCATATGGTGATGTCGCCAATGACCCGCTCCCGCGCAGCCGGGTATCTTCCCAATACAATGATGGCCGAGTACTATGCGCAGCGCGCCACTGCCGGGCTGATCATAACGGAAGGCACGGCCCCTGCACAGGAGGGACTGGGCTACTACAAAACACCGGGCATCTTCAACAAAGAGCAGATAGCCGGCTGGAAAATGGTCACCGATGCCGTGCATGAAAAAGGCGGAAAGATCTTCGTGCAACTTATGCATACCGGAAGGATCAATGAGATCCGTAATCTCCCCAAAGAGGCGAAACGCATTCATGTAACAGCAATTCACCAGGAAGGCAAAGAGCCTGTTCCGCTCAGCACGGAGCACGTTCAACAATTGGTAAGAGAACATGCACAGGCCGCAGAAAACGCTATAGCAGCGGGTTTCGACGGCATCGAGCTACATGGTGCGCATGGTTATCTGCTTGAACAATTCCTCAACCCGCATTTCAATACGCGCAGTGATGAATACGGTGGCGATCTTATCAACAGGAGCAGGTTCGTGATTGAAACGGCCGCAGCCTGTATCAAAGCCATCGGCAAAGAAAGAACAGGCATCAGGATCTCTCCCTTTGCCACCACCAATGAAATGCCGGCTTACGATGCAAAGGAAACGCACGACACGTATGTGCATCTTGCCACATCGCTGAATGCGCTTGGACTTGTCTATCTCCATATTTCCCTTAACAAACTTATTCCCAAAGAAACGCTCACCGCTATCCGTGAATCCTTCACCGGCACTTTGATCCTCGCCAATGGCCAGACTGCCGCTTCTGCGGAAACATTACTGGAATCAAAAGCTGCTGACCTGGTAGCATTCGGAAAATCATTTCTTGCCAACCCTGACTTAGTGGAAAGATTCAGGTTGAATGCTGCGCTGAATGCGCCTGACTTCGGTAAGATGTATGGCGGCGGTGCTCAAGGTTATACGGATTATCCCACACTCGGGGACCAGTCGCTCGCCTCTGGCGAGTGACTTATATTTTTTCGTCTCCGGCGAACACCGTGCCGCCGGGAGGCGCCGGAATTGCAGTCACTCGCGGGGACGCGAGCGACTGGACACTGCGAAATAAAATAGGGCCGGCTCTTGAGAGCCAGCCCCGCTGTAGTGTTGATTTGTTACAGCATTATAATTTGACGGCAACTGTTGCTCCATCTTTCACATTGTACTTCTTTTCTTTCCCATTCTCCGTAATAATCACCTGCAATTTGCCTGGGCCAACGCGCGCCACTTTCAGGTCAAATACATGACCGAATGAATGGATATTTTTCAGCGCCATTTCGTTCCAATCTTTTGGCAGCCTTGGGCTGCAATCGAAGCTGTTGAAACCTGTAGGGCGCATGCCGAATACACCTTCAGTAAAGATCCGGCAGTAGAGTCCGCTTTCTGCAGAGAGATGGCGCTGATTGCCTTCCGGATAGGCTTCCACCGGATAAGGCACATGCTCACCGAGTAATCGCCTGCGGGAATAGTATTTCAGGAAATCGAGCGCCTTCTGTGTTTCGCCTGCTGCAAACACACCCCGTAATGCATACAGCGTGGAGCGGTCCCAGAAAGTTTTGTTACCGGCCAGGGACGCCAGCCCATCTTCCGTCCAGAGACGTGGCGAGAACAGCGCATCGATAGTGCCCTGTTTCCTGTTGAAGATATCAACCGTTAACGGACCACAGATCCAGGCGCGGAGGGTATCGTTACCGGCATAATAACGGTAGGTTTGAAAACCTTCCACGGTTGCGCCGAAATACTTTTCTATATTTTTCCGGATGTCTTTTTCCCTTCCGGCATAGGTTTTCAATTGAGCAGCTGGCAATCCTAATGATTTGCCCAACATACCTGCGGAACGCAGCGCATCATAATAAAGGATGCTGGTATGCAGGTTGGCAGAACCAGCCGGGAACCTGCCCTCCAGCTCATCACTGTTGCTGCTGACAACTCCATCGGCATTCAGTTTGCGATGCAGATACTCCAGGCTCCATTCGATCAGTGGCCAGAGCACGCTGGCAGAATCAGCATTTCCGTTTGCCAGGGCGTAGCGGCCAGCCCCATACGCAATCATAGCCATATCACCACGATCCTTAGCACCCTGCCATACGGCATCACCTTCGGCAATGATGGAACTGGGAATGGGTTTGTATTCCGGGTTCATATAAGCTGCGAACATCCGGTAAGAGTTCATCGCGGATTTATTACCGATATCATCTCCCAGGAAAGCAAAAAAAGGGTTATTATACTCCGCCTGATCGTTGGCCCAGATGGCAGCATAGTAGCGCAAGCCACCGGGGCCGTGCATATAGCCGCCTTTGGTGAGAAATATGCTTTCCGTACCGCGAAGCTTTGCAAAAGCGAAGGCGGTGTTGAGCAGGTTATCAGGAGTTTCGAGCACCAGTTTCGATTTGATATCCTGCACCCTGTTCACGCGGTTCTGAAACTCATTGGCAGAAATTGATGCTTCCGGCCTGCCCTGGCTGGCAGCAGCAAAGCCGACATAAAAACTAATTGTTGCATCAGGTTGCAGGTTCACCACTCCTTCATTCATTGTGGTTACTACAAAACTGTGTTGTGCAGGTGTGGAGCGCTCTTTCGCCGGCTTGACTTCCCTGCGCAGGAACTCCATTTCCAGTTTTACAGGCTGCGCACTGGTATTGGTGAAAGTGAACTCTTCAATGGCAATGGCCTTGTCTGTTGAAGGATACAGACGGCGGCGCAGCAGCAGGTTCTTATCCTTTCCGATCCGGCTGTTGATGGTGAGCACACCATTGGTATGATCGAAATCCGTTGCCTGTTCAGGCATGGCTTCAAATACCGTGGCATTGTAAACAGCGGCGCGCAGGGGCTTATCGTTGATGAGAAAGCGTGGCAGATCATTATCTGTAACATTGTAGGTCATGCTGGCAATGGTCCTTACCGGCAGCAGCCTGAACGCAGGGAATACCATGGTACGGTCCACAGAAGGACGCCCCTCTGCATCGGCACCATATCTTACCCAGAGGGAAACCTTTTCCCCGCTCATTTCAATATGATCCATATGCGGCAGGCGGCCTTCCACCTTCCAGTGGATGCCGCCATCGGGCCGGATAGTCCAGCGGTCCTCTTGTTCAGCCACCGGAGCTGTTTGCGCCAGCAAACTCAGGGGCGATAAAAAAGCGAGGGCAAGCAATTTTACGGTTTGAATATTCGTCATATATATTAGTTGCAGTTGCTGAAACAACCTGTTTGCGTTTGCTAAATTATTCGATTGAATTTGTATACGAACAAGGGCTCCGCCGGGTAATTGGCCAATTATTCAACTATTCTGGCATCAGCACGCAACGAAACGATTTTTGTTGGAATATTATAGAAAGAAGTAAACCCGATTGCATGACCTCATCACCATCCAGGAACCGCCTCATCGCAGCGGTTGCCATCACAACTTCCGTATCCGCTATCGCTTTCACCGGCATGCCTGCCTGGGAATCGAAATTCGTCAAACAACTGAAGAACGGCAGTCTTGAATACCGGGCCGACAAACAGGGCAATACCATCCCTGATTTCAGTGCCGTGGGATTTTATCATAGCAACAAACCCATTCCTGATGTTCCGGTTGCCATCACGGTTTCCCCTTCAGAAAACGCCATGCAGCAGATCCAGGCTGCTATCGATAAGCTCTCAGCCCAAAAGCCCGATGCCAGTGGTTTCCGCGGGGCTATCCTGCTGAAACGCGGTACTTATAATATTCCGGGCTCTTTGCTTATCAATACCAGCGGCATTGTGCTGCGCGGCGAAGGCAATACGGAAGATGGTACTAAACTTATCGCCACTGCCCCCAATCAGAAACCACTCATCGATGTGAATATCAAAGCCGGTATCCGGGAAGTTCCCGGCACCCGCGTTGCCATCACTGATAAATATGTACCAACCGGTGCTTCAAGTATAAATGTAGAGCAAGGCTCAAAATTTGCCGCAGGTGATAAAGTGATCCTCTTTCAGGCTGCTAACGACAAATGGATCTCCGATCTGAAAATGGACCAGATCGTTGAACGCAATGGCACCAAACAATGGAGGGCCAGTGAATACAATCTTCAGTTCGAAAGACAGATAGTCAGCGTTCAAGGAAATACTGTGGTACTGGACAACCCCGTGATGATGCCCATCGATGCCGGTTATGGCGGCGCAGCCCTCTTCAAATACACATTCGATGGCCGCCTGCAGCATATCGGTATCGAGAACCTTTACTGTGAATCACCTGCCAGCAGCGATACTGCGGAAGATCATTCCTGGGATGCCGTAAGCTTTCAGAATATCGAAAACGGCTGGGTGCGCAATGTTACGGCCCGCTATTTTGCGTATGCCTGTGTGAATCTAAGTCCGGGAGCGAAGAACATAACAGTCTCTGACAGCCGCTGTTTCGATCACAAATCAAAGATCACCGGCGGACGCCGTTATTCTTTCAATAACGACGGGCAGCAGAATCTTTTCTTCAACTGTACAACTTCCGACGGCCGCCATGATTATGTGACCGGCGCCAAAACACTTGGACCGAATGTATTCTACAATTGTTCTTCAACTGCCACACATGCCGATATCGGGCCACACCACCGCTGGGCGGTTGGCACGCTGTACGACAATATCACGACTGACGGAGAGATCAATGTGCAGGACCGTGGCAATTACGGCAGTGGTCATGGCTGGGCCGGTGTAACACAGGTGCTCTGGAACTGCAAGGTGAAAGCCGCCGCCGTTCAGAATCCCTGGGCCAGCGGAAAGAATTATGCCATCGGCGTGAATGGCCGGAAAACACCAGGCCGCTTCAAAGACAGGATGGATGCGGAATGGGAAGGACTGAACAAAGAAGGGTTGCAACCTCCATCACTTTACAAAGCGCAACTGGAAGCCAGGCTGCAAAAGAAATAATCTCCAGCCTGATTATTTTGTTGAATTACGAACGATCAGTGTTGAATTGAGCACGAGCTTTTCGTCAGAGAAGTTCATGCTCTTTTTTTCTATCGTTTTAAAAAGAAGTGCCGCCGCTTCCTTGCCGATCTCGAAAGCAGGCTGGGTAATGGTGGTGAGCGAAGGATTCAGCCAGGCGGCCGTTTCAAGATTGGAGAAGCCCAGCACTTTCACATCTCCGGGGATCCGCAGCTTCAATTCCTCACAGGCCTGGTAACTGAGTATAGCCAGTTTTTCCACCGAAGCAAAAATACCATCGGGTCTGTTCTTCTTCTTCAGCAGGTTGCAGATGGCTTTATAGTTGGCCTCGTTATCATTGGCGCTGCATTGCAGCACCAGTTTGGGATCATGAGCTATTCCATGCTTCTCCAGCGCCTTCAGGTATCCATCCATCCGTTTATTGGCAATGCTCAGGTTATTGGAAATTGATAAATACGCAATACGCCTGCATCCCCGCTCTATCAGGTGATCAGCGGCCTTCATGCCACTTTCAAAATCGTTGGTGATCACACGCGCACTGTTGAGGGATTCACTGATCCTGTCGAAGAACACGATGGGCACACCGGTCTGTTTCAGGTCCTGCAGGTGTTCATAATTATTGGTTTCACCAGACAGGCTGAGCAGCAGGCCATCTACCCTGCCACTTTGAAGGTGACGGGCAATGCTCACTTCGCGGGAGTACTGTTCATGGGTGAGATAAATAAGTACATGGTACCCTTTTTCCTGGGCAATACTTTCAATGCCGTTAATGGCCAGTGCAAAGAAATTATTGGCGATCTCCGGTATCACCACGGCAATGGTCTTGCTCTTTTGTTTGCGCAGACTGCTTGCATATGGATTGGGAACATAATTGAGCTTACGCGCCAGTTCAAAAACTCTTTGTTTGGTTTCCGCACTGATCTCATAACTATCTCTCAAAGCCCGGCTCACGGTTGAAACCGCCAGGTTCAGTTCTTTTGCCAGTCTTTTCAGATCTACCGTTGCCATGTTTCAGTTTTATAAATGGGGCTTCCAAATATAAATAATGTACCGGTTCCGGAATCGTTTCCGGAGAATTTCCGGCGGATATGCCAAAACGCAGCCTGCCAGAAACTATAAGTCTCTGACAAACTGCGCTTTATAAATGGCGACTATTATTTTCTCAACAATGCCGCAGCACACCAGAGAACTGGT
>NZ_JBQCGW010000245.1:0-9878 GCF_051955275.1 Pseudobacter sp.
AGCCATCAGCAATTCACTGTTCAATGATTTCAACTTGTTGTTCACCAGCAACACCTCCTTCTGGGCCAGTCTCAATGCCCGCACCTGCCTCCAGATGAGGAGCACGCTGATGATGAGGATCACGGAAAGTATGCTGACGGCTATCAGGAGCATCCGCTGCCTGGCCTGCTGTTTCTCCCTGTCCTCCTGGTAAGCCTTATCGATGATCGGCAGGATCCTGGAAGCCTGGATATTCCGGAGCCTCGCATTGTAAAAATTGGCGTCGTCGAGGCTCTTCTTGATGTATTTGTCGGCACGCCTGATATCCCCCTCTTCAAATAAGATAATGGAGAGGGTGCGCAATGAAATATTTTCCCGGATGGCGGACTTAATATCGGCCATGGCGGAAATGATCAGGTATTCCTTTTCTTTCTGCCTGTCTTGTTTCACTTTATAAAGGAAGGATAAGATGGAAGCAACGCCTGCCCTTTCTTCCGAATGGTCTTTCACCTTCGTGAAATAGTCATTGAGAAGGGCCGCAGCACTGTCTAACTGCTTCTTTTCTATCAGATGGAACCCCTTCCGGATCGCATACTCATAAGTGGAAGGCTGCAACAGATGCAGGAGGCTGTCCTGGTATCTTTCCTTCTCCTTCAACAGATCCCCGGTCTCATAGCCATTCTGGTATTCGAGCCAATAGATATATGCATCGATATAGGTTGCATAGAATGAAGCGCGTTGAGGGTTGGTCAATTCCTCCCTCCTGATCCGGTTCAGCCTGTTAATGGTATTGATGAACATACCGGCACGGGCTTCGCAGCGGGCCAGATGAATGCTGCTTTCGTTGATCCAGCTGATATTCTTCAGTTCAGTGGCCAGCGCCAGTGCCTTCCCGGAATTGACAATAGCGGAATCACAGATATAGGTTTCATATTCTCTGCTGATCTTCTGATAGACACTGTACAGGTCCTGCCTGGTTAAATGTGGAGTGTTGAGTTGGTCCTTGAGTTGCTGCAGGGTCTTTTCTTTCTGAACGGCATATTCATTATCATTAATGATCACGGCATCAAGTTCATTCAACAGGCCCTGGATCCCTGCCCCGTTCTGAGCGTAAGAAAATAATGGGAAAATGAAAAACAGCAATAAAACAAATCTCATCAGGCTACAACTGTTGGTAATGATTGGATACAGACAGTAAAACTAAGGATTTTGGTGTATGGATAGGGAGCAGAAGAAAACAATCCCTAAAGACGGGGCCAGGGGAAAATAAAAAAGACGGACCGGATGATCCCTATCGCCAGTAACACCCATCCATGGTTCATGGCGCTTACATCAAACAGCGGAACTTTCGTTCCGTCTCTCAGGGTGCGTTTACCCCTGAACAGCACAGCTCCCAGCGGCACACCCACGAAGGGGAAAAAAATGGCGGCGAGATAGGCCAGCACCAGCCAGCTGCCTTCAATGCGGGACGGCTGATACAGGTCTTCCGCAGAAAATACATTGCCTACAGGAATGGCCTCCAGGGCCACATTGCGTTGCCGTAGTAATTTCTTAGCCAGGGCCTGATCGAAATAATTCCATTCATCAGGCCTGCGCACTACCTCTGCCAGTTCCTCATTGGTGAACTGATACAGGTAGTAGTCGGACCGTACAAATTCCACCTGTCTTTCCATTTCATGCTTCATCAGTTCATTCACTTTTTTAAAATCAGACTGCATCACCTTTACCAGGTAACGTGGATCCGTATCCTCTCCCACATAGAGCCCATCGAGCGGAGCACCCACCCGTTCTGCATCAAATGGAATTCCATTTTTCTGCAGCAGGGCAGCAAACGCTTCGGCCTCTTCGTTCGTATAGAATTTCGAGTAAGTGAGAAACTCAGACATAGGGTGTGTAATTGTACTCCAATTTACGGTATCCTGCCCGTTTTTGCAATGTTAAAAAGCTTCTGACCAATGTAATGACCATCTTAATATTTTGTAATGAATCTGGTTATTTTCCCCTTATTTTGCCGCGTCCATTAGAAGAAAGATGCCAAAAACCGCTATCATCATAGGCGCCGGTCCTGCCGGACTCACCGCTGCATACGAATTGCTTGAGCGAACGGATATCATTCCCGTGGTGCTGGAAAAGTCCGGCGACCTCGGAGGGATAGCTAAAACGGTCAATTACAAAGGCAATCGTATCGATCTCGGCGGACATCGCTTCTTTTCAAAATCAGACAGGGTGATGAACTGGTGGCTGAGCTTCATGCCACTGGAAGAAACAGCTGACAGCAATATCACCATCCGCTACCAGCAGCAGGAACGTTCACTCAGCACCGGAAAAACTGCGAGCCCCAGGGATGCGGACCAAGTAATGCTGGTGCGCAGCCGCCTTTCGCGGATCTATTTCCTCCGGAAATTTTTCAGCTACCCCATACAATTGTCTTTTCAGACCCTGAACAACCTCGGTCTGAAACGGACCATCTCTATCATGTTCTCTTACCTGCGCGCGCGCATCGCACCGCGTAAAGAAGAAAAAAGCCTGGAGGATTTCCTGGTGAACCGTTTCGGTTTCCAGCTCTATGAACTATTCTTCCGCGATTACACGGAGAAGGTCTGGGGCGTTCCCTGCAGTAAGATCTCTGCGGAATGGGGCGCCCAGCGGATCAAGAAGATCTCGCTCAGCAAAGTGCTGGCGCATGCTCTCCTGCCGGGTAAAAAGAATGGAGATATCGCGCAGAAGGGTACGGAAACAAGTCTCATCGAACGCTTTCTTTATCCCAAATTCGGGCCCGGACAACTCTGGGAAGCAGTAGCCAGGGATATCGAAGAAAGAGGAGGTAAGATATTGATGCACCAGGATGTTCAGCAACTAACGCAGACCAATAACCGAATCACTTCCGTTACTTCCACTGATAAGCGCACAGGCAAAACACAGACCTTTGAAGGAGAATATTTCTTTTCCACCATGCCTGTACAGGAGCTCATTGCAGGACTGTCCGGAGAAATACCAGGAGCAGTGCGGGAAGTGGCAGCCGGGCTGCAGTACCGCGATTTCATCACTGTAGGCATCCTGCTGAAGGAGTTGAACACAGTGGATAGCACCGGCAAAGCCAGGGCCCTCGATCTGAAAGACAACTGGATCTATATCCAGGAAAGCGATGTGAAAGTAGGAAGGCTGCAACTCTTTCATAACTGGAGCCCTTACATGGTGAAAGATCCTTCACACCGCTGGGTGGGAATGGAATATTTCTGCAACGAGACCGATGATTTCTGGAAAATGCCCGATGATGCCATCCGAGATCAGGCCATCAGAGAACTGACCACCATCGGGCTTGCCCGTAAAGAAGATGTACTGGATGCCGTAGTACTGCGCATGGAAAAGACCTACCCTGCTTATTTCGGCACCTACAACCGGTTTGACCTGGTAAGGGATTTCACGGACCAGATCCCTAATTTATTTCTCATCGGCCGTAACGGCATGCACAAGTATAATAATTCAGATCACTCCATGCTCACAGCCATGGTGGCCGTGGATAATATTGTGGATGGCTTGACGGATAAATCAAATCTCTGGCAGATCAATACGGAGCAGGAGTATCATGAGGAGAAGGCGGAATAAGATATCGCTTATTCAAAACGGCCAGTAGCTCCGTTGCCGGCACCTGCCTGAACCCACCCTGAGTATCACCAACCACCAGCGTACCATAGTTTTCAGCAGTTTCAATCACCAGCCTGTAAACAGCTTTGCTGATACAGGTGATCATTTTTTTCGAATACTCATCACCGTAAGGAAGCGCATCATCCTTCACCATGTTTTGCGCACGGATAGTATTCCAGACATCCGGATTCATCAGGTCCATAGAGACTGTGGCCACTCTCACCGGGTACACATACATATTGTTCACCAACTCCCAGTGATGACAGAGGTCCCTGTACAAATGAAAGAGGTTGTAAATACCACGCTCATACCTTCTCCTGATCACTTCTTCCGGAATATTATGACCACCTTTCATTACCCTGTCAGCCACTCTCGCGATGGCCATCTCCGGAGATCGCAGCCAGAAGAAAACCAGTTTCACTATGTACCCTTTAGCTCTTGCCCTTTTAATAAGCGGCACAAAACTTCGGGTAGCCAGGGTTGTTTCAATGGAAAGATCAGCGCCCGTTTCCATCAACTGATTTACCCGGTTCAGCATAATCCTTCCGGCTTCAATAGCTACGTTTTCAGGTTCTGAAGGGCAGAGCTCCGCGGCGATGAGATCCGCATTCACATACTCTTTACAATTCCATAATTCAGGCAAAATAGTCTTGCTTGCAGTGGTCTTTCCGGCACCATTGCAACCAGCAATAACATACAGATTCGGCATTTGATAATGATTTCGGTGAACAATTGATTGAATTCATCATCAGGCTCAGGTTCAATTGTCAGTTCCGGATTACCATCCTGCCTTAACCGAAGATCAGTGTATTCACCTGGTCTATCTCATCCTGTGAAATGGTATGTCCCATTCCCTTATAAATCCTGTCTGTAACTTTCGCATTCATTTTGCGGAGGATGGCTGCAGATGCCAGCACGCGGCTTGCCGGTACATGTGGATCAGGATCGCTGCTGCCTATAAAGATAGGGGTGTCTTTAAAATCTCCACCATAATTGGTCATATCGATCTGTTCCCCGATCAGGCCGCCTGTGAACGCAATTACACCAGCATACCGGTTGGCAAACCTGGCAGAATATTCAAGCGTGAGACAGGCTCCCTGGGAAAATCCCATCAGGTAAATTTTATCATGACTGATGCCCGCATTCACCACATCCTTCACCACTTCATCCAGTGTTTGGATGGCAGAGCTCAGCCAGGGCTCATTCTCTGTAACGGGCGCCATGAAAGAATATGGGTACCATGTATGATTGGTTGCCTGCGGCGCCAGCAGTGCAAAATCCTGCACAGGAAAATAAGCTGATAAAGAAAGTATGTCTTCTGCACTTGCTCCGCGGCCGTGCAGGAAGATCATTGCCTTAGTTGCTTCGGACAATGGTTTGCCTGCAGCCACCACTTGTTTTGTATGCATAAATTATTTGTATTGATCTATGTGAAGAGTTACGGGTGGTAATTCCTGTTCCAGCCTGCTGCGGCGGCTCTCATACTGGGCAGGCAGTTTCAGCAGTTCGCCAAGATGCGCCAGGTCTTCATCCACATCAAAGCCCGGACCGGAAGTAGCCACCTCAAACAGCACACCGCCCGGCTCACGGAAATAGATACTCGTAAAATAGTTCCTGTCGAGGATCGGTGTAGGATTGAAAGAACCTTCCAGCAGTTTCTTCTGCATGGTGGTCTGAGACTCCTTATCCGTTGTGGCAAAAGCCAGGTGATGCACGGTACCGCTGCCACCCAGGCCACGCAGGCTATCCGGCGTGCAGAGGATATCCACGTAATTGCCCGGGGAATCATTGGCCGCAAAACGGAAGCGGTTGCCTTTTTCAGCGATCAGCTGGTGATCCATCTGACCGGTCAGCAGGCCGGCCGTACGCTCGTATCCTTCCTGCCAGATCTCCACATTGTAAAAACCTTTGATGGCATGTTCCAATGGGATCTGTCCGTATGAATAACCGAATCTTTTGTCATGATCATTGAATACCAGTTCCAGCCCCAGTCCGTCAGCATCTTCAAAATAAATGACCACCTCGGTACCGAAGCGCTCCTCAGCGGGTTTATACTTTACATTGAATTTCCTGAACCGCTCTTCCCAGTAACCGATGGAAGCCGATGGAACGGAGAAAGTGGTGGTATTGAGCATCCCTTTACCATGGCGGCCTCTGACCAGTCCGGTATATGGAAAGAAGGTGAGGATACTGCCGGGATTGCCCGCTTCATCACCATAATACAGATGGTAAACATCTGGTGCGTCAAAATTGACTGTTTTTTTTACAAGGCGCAAACCCAGTACGCCGGTATAAAAATCCACGTTCTTCTGGGTGTCGGCCGCAATTGCCGTCACGTGATGAATACCTGTGATCAGTTGTGCCATCTTACAGTATTTGAGGTGGTTAAAGATACCTTCTTTTTTGCAGCAAATAATTTCTGTACCTTTTGCAGATAAATCCAAACCGTTTTCTATGAACGCGTTCACCAGTCAGCCCCGCGAACTCAGGGTCATCGACGACTGCATACCTATAGAACCCGAAGCACCTCTGCAAAACATTGCGCTCACCTTCTCGGGAGGAGGCTTTCGGGCAGCCAGTTTTTCACTGGGAGTGCTCTCCTATCTGCATCGCATACCCTACAACAACAGTTCCCTGCTTCAAAAAGTTCGTTTCATCACCAGCACCTCGGGGGGATCCATCACCAATGCCGGTTATGTATGCAGTTTATACACGGACCCGGAACATGATTTCAACCGGTTTTACCAGCAACTCCGCGGGGAAATGGAAGGGGAACGGCTCCTGCAGGAAGCTTTCGGTATCCTGCGCAACAAAAAGGCCTGGACCGAAACCGGTGAGCTCTCCGATGAACAGGGTGGCACCACCGTTGTAAAAAAGAAACGTAACCTGATCAACGCGTTTGCCAAGGCCTATGATAACCTGCTGTTCAAACAGGTTACCCTTGGGCAGATCGCTGAGGCCCGCAGGAACAAAGTAAAACCGCACCTGGAGAAGGTTTGCTTCAACACCACCGAATTCAACAATGGGATCAATTTCTATTTCCAGGTAAACACCCATAAGCATCATGTACTCCGTAACGGAAATGGTTACCTGAAATTCAACAACAATGATACTGCAGGCCGGCTCAAACTCAGCGATGTGGTGGCCGCCTCCTCCTGCTTCCCCAGCGGCTTTGAGCCCATTCTCTACCCCAACGATTTTGTACATGAGAAGAACAGGGATGTGAATGCGCTTTTATCCGGACTGGAATACCAGCATAATAACCCTCTGAAGCTTGCTGACGTGCAGAACAAAGCATTTGCACTGATGGATGGAGGTATTTGTGATAATATGGGATTGCGTGCCGTACAGATGGAAGACAGCCGCCGCCTGAATGGGAAAGCAAGCGGTAAATCCAATGAGCACCATCCATTCGACCTGATCCTCTCCTGCGATGTGAGCAGTTATTTCAATGCTCCTTACCAGGAAAAAAAGGGAAACAGCAATATATTTTTTCAATTACTCACGGTACAGCGACTGATCAATGTATGCAAATATGCCAACCTGGTATTATTACTGAGCATTGCGGCCATTGTTCTGAACATCACTCCTATAGCGGGTTACCTGCTGCTGCTTCCGTCACTGGGTTTATCTGTGCTGTACTGGACCGGTTATTCAAAACTCCGCAAAGCCCGCAAGAAAAATAAAGGGACGATGGATATGGCATTCCGCTACCTGGATTATTTCCTGCGCCTTCCGTTGAACCGCCTGGTGCCGATGGTGAATGAAAGACTGAAGAGTTCCCTCATGCTGGTGAGCGATCTCTTTCTGAAACAGATCCGGAGAGGACAATATGAGCATTTGTTATCGAAGCCTGTAATGAAGAACCGCGCGTTGGTCTGCCTGATCTATGAGTTCAGTACTGCCCACCAGGTAAGGCGGTTGAAAAACCTGGAAGACGTTGACAGCGCCTGGTGGCAAAGCATGAAACCGGTGCTGATGCCATCGGACGCCATACAATCACTGGTAGATGAAGCCAGAACCATGGGCACTACGCTCTGGTTTGATGAAAGAGATAAGGGAAAGAAGGATAAAGTGATCGCGGCCGGGCAACTCACTGCCTGCTACAATCTGATCAAACATATCTGCCGCTTGGAGACCCTGCATGAGCGCTACAGGCAGGACCCGGTTTTGCAGGAACTGAAACAGGGGCTGCTGCGCGACTGGGAACGCTTTCAGCAAAACCCCTGCTTTATGATAGAGAACCTCACTGCATAGCAGACAGAACAGCATCGAGCTGCTGCACCATCTGCAAAGCGTTTTCCCGGGTAAATACCAGCGGTGGCTTTATTTTCAGCACATTGTGCAAAGGACCGTCGGTACTGAGCAGGAAGCCACGGGTTTTCATCTGCTGTATAATCTGATCAATCTCCGGCACGGCAGGCTCTTTGGTCTGCCTGTTACGCACCAGTTCCGCCCCCACAAAAAGACCATGTCCCCGCACGTCACCAATGATGGCATGTTTCTGCATCAGTTCTTTCAGCAACTGTAACAGGTAATCGCCGGTTTCCCTGGCATGCTGCTGCATCTCTTCCTGTTGGATAACCTGCAGCACTGTATTCCCTGTTACCATGGAAACAGGGTTTCCACCGAAAGTATTGAAATACTCCATCCCATTGTTGAAGGCATTGGCAATCTCTTCAGTGACCACAACTGCTGCCAGCGGATGACCATTACCGATAGGCTTTCCAAGCACTACTATATCCGGCTCTACATCCTGCAACTGAAAACCCCAGAACTGCTCTCCCACCCTACCGAAGCCCACCTGTACTTCATCCGCGATGCAAACGCCACCAGCGGCGCGCACATGCGCATAAACTGTTTTTAAATAATTGGCGGGAAGGGGGATCTGTCCGCCTACACCCAGCAAGGTCTCGCAGATAAAGGCCGCAGGAGCTTTTCTTTGTTCCTGCAATAAGCTAATGATGCGTTGTACATCCTCAGCATATTGTTCTCCGGGATTGGCATCACCATACCGGTATTCGCCCCGGTAGAGGTCGGGCGACAAAGCCTTATGCACCCAGGGTTCCTGCCCACTGCCACCCTTTCCATCGAATTTATAAGGACTGAGCTGAATAGCTACTGTTGATGTGCCGTGATAGGCATGATCCAATACAATCACATCCTGCTGCCGGGTATAATAACGGCTCATGCGGATAGCAAGATCATTTGCCTCACTTCCTGAATTCGTGAAATAACAGACACGAAGCTTAGAAGGCAGCGTTGCTGTGAGGCGCATGGCAAATTCTTCCAGGGCATCATGCAGATACCTTGTATTGGTATTCAGCGTAGCAATCTGCTTTTGCATGGCGCGCACCACCACAGGATGACAATGCCCCACATGACTTACATTGTTGACACAATCAACAAAAGTATTGCCTTTATCATCATAGAGATACTGAAGGGCACCCCTGATGATCTTAAGTGGTTGTTCGTAGCTGATGCTGAGATTGCGGCCAATATGTTTTTGTCTTTGTGCCAGCAATGTATTGTATTGATCAGTAATGCTGATCATACCTTCAAATCCACAGGCCTTCCGGAATACATCCTGCGCTTTTACAGGATTGAGCTGAATCAGATATTCCAGTAATTTCCAGGCAGCAGCCTCTGTAACGAAATGATGTTCATTTGTACTGCCCTGCTGTTTATTATAAGCAGATTCCGTTACGCTGATGCATAGCCTTGCTGCGATCAGGTAATAGAGCAGATCAACTTCCTGTTCAGTCAAAGGATATGATGCATGATAACTTTCCACCACTAATGCAGCGGCCTTCAATGGATCATCTGTATCAAACATCGCATAGGTACATGCAATGGCCAGGTTATTGATCAGCGCCGTATACACCATATCACCGAAATCAATCAGCCCGCTCAACGCAGCTTCCTTTACCAGAAGATTATGATCATTGGCATCATTGTGCACATAAGCATGGCGGAGGGAAGACAATAAAGGCTGAACCTCTGTTTCAAACTGCAAAATAAAATAACCTGCAATCCTGCGCCGGTGGTGATTTTCAATAAACTGAAGCTTTTTACCAGTATCGGCAGCCGTGCTTATATCCCAGGTATAACGGCGGTGCATTGCCGGGTGCGAGAATGATTGAAGTTGCTGATCCATTCTGCCCAGGAAACTGCCTAATGAATGGTACAACTGATCAGGGCGATATTGCAGGTCAGCCCAGAAATCCCCGTCGATAAAACTGAGCAGCCTGAGA
>NZ_JBQCGW010000246.1:0-6442 GCF_051955275.1 Pseudobacter sp.
TGCCATATGCATAATTGAGGATGCCGATCTCAGCAGGCGTATACCGGCGTTTGCTGTTGCTCAGCTGGATATTGAATTCAGCCTTGAATTTTCTGTATGAAAGCAGGAGGTTGACGAGGCCGGTGTAGCGGTCGTTCCTTTCTTTTTTGATCACTCCCGGCTCATTGGTATAACCTACCGATGCGCGGTAGGAAGCCGAAGGAGAGCCACCGGAGATACTGAGTGTATGATTGGTGGCAAAAACATCCTGCATAGTATTTCCCAGCCAGTCTGTATTCATCTTTTCAGCCTTGCCAACCTGTTCTTTGAAAGTATCATAATCAATGGCGCCATTACTATAATCAAGGATAGACTTTTCATAGGCCTCCATGGCGCCACCACGAAGCGTGAGTTTCTTTTCAATGAGCTCGCGTGATACATCGATCCTGTCTCGCGAGTTCATCATAAAAATGGACCGGTCTGTATATCTGGGTCTTCGTGTAATGGTTCCTGTTACATTATAATTCACCACTGGCGGGCCTGGCTTTCCTCTCCTGGTAGTGATCACGATCACACCGTTAGCGCCTCTTACACCATAGAGCGCGGCTGCCGTGGCATCTTTCAATACATCTATCTGTTCGATGTCGTAAGGATTTAATCCGGAAATGGCATTACCCAGCAGGTTAACGAAATCCGGATCATTCACCCTGCTGGCAGGGATCGGAATGGGATTGGTACGGATGATTCCGTCCACCACCCAAAGAGGTTCCCGGGTGCCGAGGATAGTGGATGTGCCCCTGATACGGAGTTGTGGTGCGGCGCCTGACTGTCCTGAATTCTGCATATAGGTAAGTCCGGGTACACGGCCTTCGAGCATCTTATCTACCGTGTTCAATCCGGGCTGGATCACGGAATCCATTTTCAGCGAGGTAACAGAACCTGTAAGATACTTCTGATTGATCTTCTGATAACCGTTGTAAACAAAGGTTTCTTCCAGTTGTGCAGTTTTTCTTGCGAGCGAAATGGAAAAGAAACCTCTGTCAGTAGTAATTGTTTGTCCGGGGCGTAAGCCAGTCCCTGTTGTAGTCTGCCGGTCAACATAGATCAGTGTGGCGGTAGTTGCCGAGGAGATTTTGATAACAACATTTCCGAAACCTACATAGGAAATCAGAAGGGTCTGACCGATCTCTGCATTGATGGTAAGGATACCCAGCGCATCAGTTACTCCTGAGTTCTTTTCACCCTTCACTGCAATGGAAGCACCGGAAAGGGGATTATTATCTTCATCCATAATCCGCAACCTGATTGGTATGGGAGCCATCAACGTTCCTATTGATTGTTCCAGGTGCTCATCATCGTGCAAAGCAAAACCTGATGATGCCGATATGATGATCGTTTTACTTTTGATAACGTATGTCAACCGTTGTGCTTTCAATATCTCATCAAGCACTTCTGTCAATGGCCTGTTCTTAACTTCAATGGTAACGGGCTGCGCTTTTTTGACTATCTGTGAGGTGTAAACAAATGAGAATCCCGTCTGATCCTGCAACTGGATAAACACCTGTTTCAAGGGTGCATTTCTGACCGATAGATCAACGTTCTGGGAAACAGCAGCCACTGAAACATTCAGAAAGGTGACGGTTAAAAAGAATACGGTTAGCTTCATAACTAACAGAGTTTTGGTTAAAAGGCGGTTGCTCCCGCGAACAGGCCAGCCAAAAACAGCATTTTTTGCCATACTTTTGCGTTGGTTTGGTAATGTTAAAAGCAGTCTGCGACGACTATTTATTTTCGTTATCCAAACTTTTCAGCCGGTAGTGTAGCAAGCACTTCCGGCTTTTTTTCTGGACACGAAACATATCAGCACTATCTATTACAGGTTTTTCATTTAATTACTTTTAGTTTTCGCTCAGGATCAGTGTCCTTCCTTCCAGCCTTGCATGAATACCAAAATTGTTCAGCAGGCCCATCAGATCAGACAATTTCACACCTCTGTCCATTCTTCCTTCAATACTCACGGGCGGTTTGGCTCCTTCAAACTTCACGTCGATATCATACCATCTTTCAATTTGCCGCATCACCTCCTGAAAACTTCCTGATTCAAAATTGATAAATCCATTCTTCCACGCTAATACCTGGTCTATATTGGCAGGCTGAAGCCGGATCTCATCTGAGTTACTTGTGATCACGGCCTGTTGCCCGGGTTTCAATGTCACTGCCTGCTGGTTCCTGCGGCTATGAGCAGCCTTCACTTTCACGCTACCTTCAACCAGTGTTGTTCTGATGATTCCCTCATCCGTATAGGAGTTGATATTGAAACTTGTACCCAGTACCTGCACGGTGGACCTGCCATCTACATCCACCAGGAAGGGCCTGCGTGCATCTTTTGCGATTTCCATATACACTTCGCCGCTGACCTTTATGCTACGTTCATTGCCGGCAAATACAGCAGGATAGGTGATGGAAGAAGCTGCATTCAGCCAGATCTTAGTGCCATCTGGCAGTGTCAGCTGGTACTGTCCTCCTTTAGGGGTGACCATGGTATTCATCATCACTTTATGCTGAGCAACACCATTTGTTTCATACCTCAGTTCCCCGTTAGCCAGTTTAACCACCGAAGCATTGCCCTGTTGGGCGATGGCGCCATTGGCGGCACTGTCAAGGGTAATGACAGTTCCATCGGATAAGGTGAGCATCGCCCTGTTTGTTCCCGGCAGGATATCTTTTTTATTATGCTGATCCTGTACAATATTGTTCTTTTCATTTTTACCGGTGGTGGTAAAGAAATAGATACTTCCACCCAGTAATACCAGTAAGGCTGCAGCCCATCCCCAGCGGCGGTAAAGGGGAATTCTGCGGACAGGTGTTTCGCGCTGTTGCAGGATCTGATCAAAAAGTTTTTCGCGTAAGAGCGGGTCTTCAGCAACGTCAAAAGCAGCATCACACAAAGCCTGATCGATCACAGCTTCCAGCTCTTGCAAATACTTCTTACTTTGCACGAGCTCAAAAAAAAGCTGTTGTTCTTCAGCTGTAATGGTCTGAGTCAGGTATTTATCCAATAATTGTGTAAATGCGGCAGATGATTCCATAGTATGGTTTTAGATAAGGTTTAAAAAATCCAGGTGAATAAATAAGACAGGTTACAAAAAGGGATAGGTGCAGTGGGTCCTAAAAAAAATATTCCAATATGGCGGTCAGCAGCCAGGTTACCAGGAAAGCATCGCCTGAATGCAGGCGGACATACTCCCGGATGGCGTTCAGTGCCCGGACCATATGGCTTTTGACGGTGGCCGGCGCGATGCTCAACTGCTGTGCAATTTCAGCATAGGATAGTCCCTGCTCGCGGCTTAATTTAAAGACAGCAGCCTGCTGAGCAGGAAGTTTAGCCACTGCATCATTGATCAGGGCCAGAGCGCCCTTATATTCCAGTAAATAATCAGGAGTAAGGAAATCGGAGGGGATCAGTTCATCTACGGGTCCGTCGGCAAGCCTGAATGCCCGGTTTTCCAGGGCATTGATAATGGTGTTACGGGCCAGTGCGGCAAACCAGGCATCAAAATAAGTGACGTCTTTCAGCTTGTCGCGCTTTTCCCATAAGCGTACAAATACCAGCTGTACGGCATCCTGGGCCAGTTGGGGAGATTTGAGAAAGCTGAGGGCAACGCTGTAAACCCGGTTCCAATAGCGGTCATATACCTGCCGGTAGGTTTGTTCGTCGCCTTCAGAGAGGCGCTGGGGTATATCTTTTTCGCTATAGTTTCCGGCGGAAGACAATGATGCTAATCAGGTTAATGTCCGCAAACTATAGTAAAAATTTCAAAAGGGGAGAGATTTGAAGAATTCGGGGCATGATGCTATTTTATCATGCAAGTGCTGGAATTACAGAAAATTACTTTTAAATTAGGATGCCTGCTCAATCACAATAAAAAACCAGTCATTGAGAATCAAGGCTTATAATTCAACTACCCTCCTCAACCTTTTACTATGAAATTTATTCTGATCCTGTTTTTACCATTACTTGTTACTTCGGCTTCTTATGGTCAGGTTATAACTTATGACGAATTTAAAACCGTCATTCCATTTCTGCAGAAAGAAGATTTCAAAGGGGCTTTTGACAAGACAAGCAATCTTCTGAGCAACACTCAAAACGACAGCTCTGATCTGCGTGGAATTGTTACCTATATGAACATATTCTCGGCAGCGGGAATGGTGTCATTAGACCAAATGACCCATGCCGAATTTCTCAAGAACGCAAATCAATATGTAGGACAAAGACTGGTTATGTCGGCGCATCCTTGCGTTGACAGTTCGTCCCAGGATTTTAATTCTTTAAAGTTTGTAAACAAGGAAGGTGAATTACGCGGTATGACAATTACATCAAACAACAAAAAGACAAACATTCTTTGTTTTGAATATTTTAAATATGCGGACCCAATAAATCCATCGGAGCTGATCGGGAAAAATATCCGTTGTGGCGGAAAATTGGCATCGGTTGAAGTCAATCCGAATAAATCCAGTATCTGGATTTCAAGACTGCATATAGAAAATGCATTTGCAAGAGAAATGACGCCAAGATAAAACTGTAATGGAGGGCAAAAACAAAAAAGGTCCACATTGCTGTGAACCTTTTTTCGTGGAGGCAAGGCGCGGGATGTCGAACTCCAGCTTTCTTGATTTACATTTTCTTTGATGATAAATTGTCTCCATTTTCGCCAATTATCGTCTCTTATCGTCCCAAATCGGCTCAGTTTAGTACTAATATCGTATATTTACGTCTCGAATCGTCTCATATCATGAATATTCATACTTTTGAATTTATACCTTTAAATTGGATGGACCTTACGCAGCAACTGAGTCAATTAGATCGGTTTGATGCAAAATGGCAAGCTATCGAACGGCGTGAGCAGAAAGCTTTGAAAGAGCTCAAATCCATTGCTACAGTGAGAAGTATTGGTGCATCAACCCGAATTGAGGGCTCCCAATTATCAGATACTGAAGTGGAGGTTTTAATAAGAAACCTGGACATTTCTAAACTATCAGACAGGGATCAACAAGAAGTTGCAGGATACTATGATGCACTCAATATTATAAGCGAATCATACCGGGACATTTCTGTAGCTGAAAGCAGCATCAAGCATCTTCATAATATATTGATGAAGCATAGTTCAAAAGATGCTTATCATAAAGGAAACTACAAAATCAATTCGAACCGAGTAGAGCGAACAGAATCAAACGGACAGAAGACCGTAATCTTTGAAACTACGGCTCCGGGATTTGCAACACAAGATGTAATGGAGCAGTTGATAAGTTGGTACAACAATGATTCAAGCACTCATCCTTTAATTCGAGCCGCAGTATTTGTTTATGACTTTTTAAGCATCCATCCTTTTCAGGATGGAAATGGTCGCCTAAGCAGATTACTGACTACCTTATTGTTGATGAAAAGTGGTTATGTATGGATCGAGTATGTAAGCTTTGAACATGAGATAGAACATCGAAAGAAAGAATATTATAAATCATTAATGGATGCACAGCGTAATAGGCCCGGAGAAGACGTTACACAATGGGTTACTTTCTTTCTTGACTGTTTGAAAAATATTCAGCATCAACTATTAGAGAAATTAAAAGCAAAGGAAAAGCGTGAAGCACTTGGAGTACGAGAAATTCAAATATATTCTCTCATTGAAAATAATCCGGGCATTAGCAGTGGAGAAATAGCTGCAAGGCTGAACATTCCAGTCTCATCTGTCAAACGAATACTTTCCGATCTTGTTGCAATGCGAAACTTAATTGTTCATGGTGCCGGAAGGGGTACAAGCTATAGTATATCAGTCACAGATCAGGTTAAACATGATTTAACGATTAGATTGACTAATGAGGATAAAGTAAAACAATTCACTCTTCAGCAAGTCGGATCATTTATCCGAATAAAAAAAATAATACTCGTACCATTATTTGATTGGCAACATCCAGACGAATGGAATAAGAGGCTGTTACGAAACGGACTCGTTATCACTATTAATGCGAAGACTTCAGAAGGAGTAAAATATAGCCAACCTTACACAATTTTGGGATTCAATGATCCCTCCTATTATCAACCCGTTTTCCTGGTAAATCCCAATATTGTTCTCCCTGAACAATTCAGTAAAAATATAGGAAAAGTCAATTACCCAATCTTATGCAGTGTAGAATTATCTGGCAGTGTGGATGTGTTTGAATTTGATGTATTGCTGATAATTGATGAAGGGTAGGCTTGCATAAAACACAAGCATAAAAAAAGTCAAACTCAAAAGAGTTCGACTTTTTTTGATTTATGGCCCTGGCCGGACAGTTCTCTAACCAGTTATTTGTAAAACACAAGATTTGATCTGACAAACGAGGATTAAAAATTGAAGATACTAAGCTGCTGTATGCAAGTCATTCAGCAGCTTTTCTTTTGCTAAAGGTAAGGATTCGGTAAATG
>NZ_JBQCGW010000247.1:0-10924 GCF_051955275.1 Pseudobacter sp.
AGCCATAGAAATAAATGGTATTGGATGCTGTATCGATCCGCAGTATTTTTCCTGAAGTCCATTCACCGGAGGTAACAGCCTGTTGTAAACGCCCCTCACCATCATAGTGATAATAATGCCCCCATCCCGAACGGTCAGACCACCAGAGGATGGATTTCCCATCCTGCAGGATATGAACCTTGAAAAGGTCTTCGTTGATGAATGGTTTGCTTACTTCATGAATAAGCACTTTTACTGCACCTGTTGCCGTATCCACGGCGCAGAGTTCCACTTCATCCCTGGTCCGTTTGTACCGGAGGAAATACACTTTACTTCCTGCATACAAAACTTCCAGCTGCTGGTCCTTCCAGCGTTCCGTTTTTACTCGCCGGAAAGATCCTTTAGCCGCATTACCGATATACAGCTCATATTGCGTAACATCTTTATCCAGGGGCGTTTCATATTTGTAGGATACGGTTCTCGGCCTCGGCTGTGTAAGCGTATGCACTACGGCCATCATGCCCACTTTTCTTCTATCCTTCCTGACTGCATAATAACATTCCGATCCTTTTATCCAAACGGCCTCTGAATTGGTTTCCTTTCTGCTGCTGGTGTCTTCATCATTTACATTGAATGAATAATACAAACCGGCATCATTGGTAAGCGGCTGTTCCAGGCTGTCTGCCGTACGTTTCAACCACAGGTTGTGTTGCCTTGCAAACAATTGCCATTTCTTGTTGGAGGAAATCCCAACCCGGTAATCTCCACTGTAGGAGACCTTGCCCGTATCTTTTACCAGTTTGCCGGTGGCAAACAGATAGTTGTATTTATCAGCCCTGTATTGGATCCCAAGACCACGTTGGAAGTTCAGTCCCGGGCCTGTGATCTTTATGGCGGCGGTATCGATCTTTTCCTTCCTGATCCTGGCCAGTTCTTTAGCCAGGAATGATTTATCCGATAAATTCCATCTCTTCTTTTTCACAGGATCCACGAGGAAATAATTCTTTTCCGTACTGTCTGAAGCCACAAACCAGAACCTGCCTTCCTTACCTGCAAAAAAAGGAACGATGGACATGGAGCCGATCTGCTTATTGAGATTGGGGGCATCGAAGTAATTTGCCGGGTCTTCCTGTGCCAGTACAAAGCCAGGCATCAATACGGCCATGAACAGTGCGCTACAGATAAGTCTTAGCATGATTTACCAGGTTCGGATTTTTTGAATGTGCTGCCGTTTCTTTGATCACCTCTATCCAGCGGGGAAAATCTTTCCTTTTATAAGAAGGTATAAAAGAGACGAAATCAAAAACGATATTCATGTTATCACTGTTGAACTTACCAACATGATCGGCCAGCAGGTTTACCACTTTGTTACTGTCTTTCTTACACGCAGCTTCCGCAATATCCATCATCACCAGCAGGTCTTTTTTATCGGGTACCCGTGTACGTTTGATCTGTTTACGGTACCGTTCAAAATCTTCTTTATTATACCCGAAGTTCTTCTGGTAATAACCTCTCAGACAGTAGCCTGTCATTTTCCTGAATACCCCTGATATCTTCTGGTCCACTACCTCTTTGCCCTGCACGGCGGCAAAAGGTTTCCAGTTATCCACCAGGTAGTTGAAATTATGACTGTTCATATCAGAGAGCTCGCGGGAATAATGATTCTCTCCAAAGAGAAACCAGTTCTCTTTGGCCGTTCTTTCTGCGGGGGTGAGCAGGTTGAAGTATTCGAGCGCCAGTTCCTGCGCTGGTTTTCTTTCCAGCATTTTCAGGGATTCCCAGATATAATCGCGCATCAGCTGATGCGAGCGGTCGCCCGCATTATACCTGCTCCATATCTTTACGATTTCATTGTCCGGATCGATCCCTGTTCTGATCTTTTTCATGAATTCGGGAGCAGACAACCCGCCCACGAATTTGTAAAGCAAAGTTCCTTCACCGTCGAAGATCAGGAAACTGGGATAGGCGCCCACCTTGTATTTTTTACCTGCTGCCGGACCTTCTCCCTTTTCCATATCCAGTTTCAGGTTGATGAAACGGCTGTTGAAGAAATCCGCTATGGAGTCGAGCGTGAATACATACTTCGACATTTGTTTACAGGGACCGCACCATTCAGTGTAACAATCTACAAAAACGAGTTTATTTTCCGTTTTTGCCCGGGAAATGATTCCCGGCAGGTCTTTGTGCTCGAAATTGATCTCCCTGTTCTGAGAAAAAACAGGATTAAACAGCATCAATAACGGCAACCAACATATGATCTTCCTCATTTTTTACTTGTTTATTTTGGCGAAGAATTCTTTTTCGATCTTCATTTTCATCAGGCTGTAATTTTCTCTCGTGAGCAACTCGGTATGTTCCCTGCTCATTTCGTTCACCTTTCCGGCCAGACGCTTCATATAATAGTGCAGCAACATATTGCCGTCGCCAAGTCCCTGACTGATATTGTTCTTAAAGGCGGCCTGACTCAGGTTAGTTACAAAACTGAGCTGTGTAGCACGTTGCGCAGCAGTCAGGTTTTTATTCTTATCAAATGAGAAGAATATTTCCTTATCCAGGAAATCAAAAAGTGCTGATGGAGTCAAAGCGTCTTTACTTTTCTCTTCCGCGGCGGCCAGGTTACCCAGCACCTGCACGGAAACGATCTTATTCAGCACTGCATCTTTCAGTTGCATATTCCACTCCTCCACATCCAGCACTTTTCCATTAGGCGCCAGTTTTACATTCATCCATGATGGAGGACCGTTAAAAACCTGGTCTGCCAGGAACTGAAGCGCTTTCTTTTGCTGAGCGGCCGGCACTTCAATGCGATTCCTTTTACGGACCGAAACCCCGCCAACCTGGTCGGTCACTTCCAATACATATTTGGTGAATTCCTTTTGCAGGGCGCCATACAGCGTTCCGTTCACATTGAAGAGTTCCTCAGTTCCATCCAGCAGGGAAGATATATTCCCCATCAGCGGGTACAGTGCTTTCAGGTTATTAATACCGAGTGTAGCTGCTTCAGTGATATCATCGGACAAATCAGCTTTGCGAACAAGTGGATCTTCCTTATCGGTGGTTTGCCAGCAATAGTTTACAGGATATGCACCGGTGCCGTAGGCCCATTGAATGGCTGCAATATCGTCTGCCCCTATGCGAGGGATCAGTTCTTCCACTGGGACCCTGTCAGCGGGCTGCGCCAGGTAGTTGAAACCAAGCTCATCCATGATGGAACCGCTGATGCCATTTTGCCGGAGGAAAGCGGCATTGCGCAATTGTGCAGGAGAATAGCGGGTACTGCCCAGCAGATTGTCTTTCAACCCCAGTACTTCGCCCATCGCACGCATAACTTTCCATTGTATGATAGCTGATGCGATCTCTTTGTTTTTGAGGTCTTTGGTGATGCGTGCATCTGTTGCTCCGCATTGCACCAGATATTTCAACATCCATTCATCCAGCAGTCCATTGGTCAGGTTGATCCTGGCCGTTATGATCTCACCGGTTTCAGGGTTATCCACTGTTGCTGCGAGCACGTTCATATAAGCATTAGCCCAGTTGACCACCACTTTTCCGGGAGCCAGTTGCAGGTTCCTGCCCGTGCCCACTTCTATCACATCCTGGAAACCAGCTGCATTGAACGCTTTATTCCAGGCCAGTATGCCGTTCTTCACAGCATTACGGTAGAGTGCAGGTGTTGCCTCATCGATCATCACACTGATCTTTCTTTCCGGCGCCACCATGCCTTTATGTTTCTTTGAGCCCGGACGGATATCCCACTTACGGATAAACGAAGTTTTACGGGCTGTATAGGCTGTTTTACCATAATCGATAAAAGAAAAGGTCTCAAAACCAGTTTCTCCTTCAGCGATCTTCCTGGTCATTTTTTCTACCGGCAGCAGGGAGATCAGCAGTTCTACCTCAAAACTGGAATAGTTTGCGGATTTGGGTCCCACACTGGAACGGGCCAGATAATCCGTTTGAGAACGCTCCACCAGGAAACGTACCCCTTCTTTTTCAGGTGACACCTGTTGCACAAAAGATCTTTGCGGATCAGGGCTGCTCAGGTAACTCTTATCTGCAAAACTAAACCAGTCCCCGCTTTCCATAAGTTGCCTGGTGATCTCTATGATATAACTGTTCTGTTGTTTGCCGTATGCTTCTATCCTGTAACCATAGTTCACGGGTAACATGGCGGAGCGTTGCATTGATCTCTCCATGTCACCATTGGCATCTCCTGAAGCGCCTTCACTGAAAAAGGGTCTGGTTACATTTATGAAATCGTTGATCCCTTTGCTGAAACGGATGATACCGGTGGATTTGGCAATGGCAGATGCATTTCCCCGGCTAACATAGGCCATTACCAGTACATCCCTGTTCAGGTATTCAGCAGGTATTTCCAGGTAAAAGCTCTTTCCTTTCTGGTATACAGGAAAAATTCCTCCGGTCATCTTCATCTCATTGGTAAAGAACTTATCGAAGGCAACCGGACTTTTAGCGGGTACCTGGGCCTGTGCGGTCATCACCAGCAGGCAGGCTGAAAATATCATCGTTCTTATAAACATCAGTCCTGTTTTATTGCATTATTTGTTTGCCGTTATTGTTGTTACAGTTCCTGTTTTCCAGATACTCACCAGATCATACATGGATTGCAGATGCGTTTGGGTAAGCAGGTCCCTGGTTACTGGAATTCCTTTTCTTATTTTATCCCGGATTGCGTCTACCAGTATGGACATCTGTAAAGCGATATCATTTGAATAATTGGCTTTTGACTCAGCAGAAGTGATGAGGTTCACCAGTAATGTCCGCTGCTGGATCCTCCGGAATGTATTCACCGGCTGGCCATTACCGATCCCGTCAAAGATCTTATCGGATAAACGCCTGATGAAATCCATCGGATCGATGTTTGTCTGTCCGGAAGCCATGTAATTCTGTCTGATCTGCGCAAAACTGAAGAAGAGTTTACCCAGACCTTTTGCGAAGGAAGGCATTCCATCTTCTTCAAAAGAGAACCCTGCTTTTTGCAACACTGCCGGAGGGAAGAGCCAATCGGGGTATTGGATCAGGTATTCTTCCAGGAAGGCAAGTGCATCCAGCTGATCGTTGATGCTGGCGGCCTCAGAAGGTTTCATGCCTTCTTCCGGAAGCGCATCCTGGTTATTATACCGTGCGCCGATCATTCTTTCCACATGCCCGATATAAGAATGGAATCTTCCTACCATACTTCGGTATTGCTGCGCATAATAAACATCATCCGCTTTCATCTCTTTCATCCAGGAATCGAAATGCTGCATGATCAGCTTCAGGTTCTTCATACCCAACCTGCCTGCTATTGCTGCATTATGCCCTACATCTTCCGATTGAATGCGGGGGTCATACAATTCACTTTCACTTCCGAAAACAAGCCTTGGATCTTTTCTTTTTGCAGACACCCATTTGCTCAGTGAATCAGCTTCCTGCCTGGGAGAATTGAATTGCGGCAGGTAGCGATAGCCCCATTCAATAGCAAAGCGGTCGTATATGCCGATACCTGGAAGCAGCAGTTCCACCGGCATTTTATCTTCCGGCTGCACTACATAATTGTAACGCATATAATCCATCACAGAAGCACCGAAACCATTGCGTTTCACAAATTCCGGATTGCGGATACTGTCCGTATTGTAGCAGGAACTACCGGCAAAATTGTGACGTAGGCCCAGGGCATGCCCCACTTCATGTGTGATCACATTTTTCAGGAGTTTACCCACCAGTTCCCTGTTCATCGGGAATTGCCGGGCAGCAGGGTCAAGCGTAGCG
Organism: Pseudobacter sp.; assembly: GCF_051955275.1. Classification (NCBI taxonomy): domain Bacteria; kingdom Pseudomonadati; phylum Bacteroidota; class Chitinophagia; order Chitinophagales; family Chitinophagaceae; genus Pseudobacter; species Pseudobacter sp. The sequence continues at coordinate 5,752 of NZ_JBQCGW010000247.1, forward strand.
CACATGGTGAAGTACCAGCGTGAAACAAGGTCCATGATATTATGGAATACCGCCACCCTGGAACTGATGATCTCTCCTGAACGTGGATCGCAAACCATCGGGCCATAGGCGTTGGGCACTTGCGAAGGCTTGTACGAGATATAGGAATAGCGTACATCCTCGATGGAATAACTGCTATCTGTTTCCGCCGGTTCCGGTTTGGCGCTGATCGCATTCCTGAAGCCGGCCTCTTCAAATACTTTAGCCCATTCATTCACTCCATCGATGAAAAAGGGCACCAGATAGGCAGGAAGGTCACGGTCAATATAGAACAGGATTGGTTTTTCCGGTTCTACCAATTCGCCAGCCAGGTATTTCTGAAGGTCCTGCGGTTTAGGTTTGAGGTTCCACCTGGTGGCCAGTTGAACGAAGCGCGGATTATCGGGGTAATTGTCAAGATCACGTATGCTCCTGGTAAAATATCCTACTCGCTTGTCGAAGAAGCGTTGTGGCATGGGGTTTTCAGGTAACAGTATCCAACTGGCCCCAACCTCCCAGATGGAGGCATCCAGCGGTTTTTTCGCAGATCCCGCTCCCGGCATCAGCCCACCCTGCCCGGAGGGCGGCGGTGCACCGGCGCCATAACTCCTTACGGAGCGGAAATTGATATTACCCGGAAAGGTTTTCACACCGGTTACATAGGATTTGTCTTTTTGCAGCTCACCAATACCCAATTCATCTTTGGCTCCTTTGAGGGAGAACAGTTCCGTATCGGCATTGTACAGGTCTGTGATATCTATGAGCACTGCATTGGGAGAAACAGCTTTCACGTCAAAACTGTGTATCACCGGCAGTAGCCTGTCTGCAATAGGTTTGTAGTAGGGCGTGCTGCTGTCTTTTGCATTGAGGAAATAAGGCTGAACAAAAGTCATGCGCTTTCCATCCTCCGATCTTTTGAATTGGAAAACGGTCTCAAAGACAGCGTCGCCTGAAAAGCCATACCGTTTATCGGCGCCGCGTTCTTTCTGCGCTGATCCTTTCACGATAGTAATGGCTGCCAGTACATCACGGCCATTCAATGCATCCGGTATTTCCATCAGGTACCGGCCTTCCTGCACATAAATATTGCACATTCCTTCCAGCAACTGGGCGCCGGGCTTTATGAAAGCAGACAATTGTGGCAAACTATCCGGCTTGCCGGCATCCTGCCCCCAGGAGAGTAAGGGAGCAGGTGCCAGCATAGCTGATAACATTATGGTACGAAGTATATTCATGGTCTTAATTTCCTTTTCCGGCAATGCACTGCCTGATACACCCGTTGCCGGATGCATGCATAAATGCCGGTGCTGGTGTTTATCTGGATATAGAGGCGTTCCCGATCTGTTGCAGATCTATATTGTATTTCTCGATAAAATAATTGCGAACGATATTATACCGTTGCCTGATCTTTCCGAAACGGTCTTTGGTTGGATTCAATATTCCAACAAAAGATTTGGTGGTATTGGGTGCGCTGGTATTCAATACAGATTCAGGGTAACCTGTCATGGCCAGGATATATTCCTCCCAATCCTGCACAGGTCCTGAACCATAATAATTGGTAATGGCTCCTGCATCATATGCAGCCGGCTGGGTGGTAAAGTTGGTAGCATATGAAGTTACCTTCACAAAATCTGCTGGGGGCTCAATAGGTTTGCGGCCAAAAATATTCCGCATGAACATATTGTTCACTTTGTAGATGAAGGTGCCGGAATCCAGGGCCGTCATATTTTCAACAGCCACGCTGCCATAATTCACACTGATATTATCGAGGTTGAACCAGGCCCCTACTGGTTTATTTATAACCGTTACAGTGGTAGGGGTTGTACTGAAATCATATTTAAGCGAAGAAGAGTCCACAGCTGCGCATAACAGGATTTTGGCCGGCAGAAATGTTTTCAGGAATTCATCTGAATAATAATCAAACCAGCAGGCCTGTATCAGGTTGAGTTGTTTGGCGATAAACGGTTCTTCGGCGGGTTTTACCAGGAAGCCTGTGGTCCAGGCTTTGGTAGCTTCATTGTACCTGGTATTCTTCCAGCCGGAGGGGGTCCAGTAAGCATCCCTGTCGGAGAATTTGTAAAGCAGGTAGGAGCCGTATTTATCGAAGTACTGGCCAATGGTTTTATCGAAATCATTATTACCCTGCGGCAATACATATCCCTGGCTTTCTTCAGAAGGTTGCAGTTTTTCTTCTTTTTTGCAGGAGCTTACCAGCAAAACAAAAACGCAGACTATATAAAAGTTAAGTTTCATGATGTAGTGCATTTAACGTGGGTTAGGGATCAGGTTATTGTTCCTGCCGATGGCAGTAGCGGGAATGGGCAGTGCATACAGCGGGCTGTTGGCCGGAAGTACAAACTGCTTGGTATCCCCTTCAGCATCCACCAGAATATGGGTAACGGACAGGCCTAACCGCTTGATATCCGCCCATCTCGTATTCTCTTCAAAGCTGAGTTCCCTTCTGCGCTCTTCCAGCACATAAGTCAGCAGGGCATCTCCAGTGCTGATATCAACCGGTGTGTAGGCTGTGTTGCGCGTATCGTACCTGCTTTCGCGAAGATCATTGATGTCTTTTAGCGCCTGTATGCGGTCTGCATCCTGTGCTGTACGAAGGAATCTTCTTGTCAGTGCTTCTGACCTGATGATATATACCTCTCCCGTGCGGATACCTTTATCACCGGCTGTGATATTCAAACCAATTTTAGAGGTACGTGCGGGATATTGCACACCACCGAGCGTGTACTTGAAAAAGTTCAGGGTATAGCGGAGATCGCCCATATTGTTATTGTCAGGCCCAATGAAGAAACTGTTCCGCAGTTCATCCGACACCGTAAATGGCGGATTGAGGTTGGAGAAGGAATTAGCTGCGGGATAGAATGTTGCCAGCGAGTTGGGGTTGGATCCATACTGCCAGAGCACTTCAACGCTTCTCTGGGGATCATAGATACCGGTCATGGAAACTACATTTCCCGTTCCGATATAATTTTTCAGCGATGTCAGCTGGGGGCGTTCACTGATCACCAGTCCGGCGTACTCGATGGCTTTGTCCATATCCGCATCCAGCCCCCTGTACAGGTAGAAACGGGCAAGCATGGCATAAGCTGTAAGATGACCAACCCTGAAAGTGGAAGGTGCTACGAAATTATCCTTCAGCAATTGCGCTGCTTCCAGCAGGTCTGTCTCTATCTGGTCGAATGTTCTGCGTAAAGTATGACGTGCAACATGTTCATCGCTCACCTGCATGGTAAGTATGAGTGGCAGGCCAGGTGCGGTTTCCGGGTTCACACCAGCTCCTCTGTATGGCAGACAGTAAAGCTGTGCCAGTTTGAGGTAGTAATAGCCGCGCAGGAACAATGCCTGGCCACGCAATGCCATTTTCTTCGTATCCAGCCCGTCCACTTTAGGCGTGTAATCGATAACGATATTGCAGCCTTTGATCTTGTTGTAATAGTTCTTCCAGGCGTCCACGGCGGTAGCAACAGTTCCCGTAGTTCCTTCCAGTTCCAGGGGATCGAACCCAAAAATGCCCTTTCCATTTTCCTGGAATGGAATGTAGGTAGTATTGATGGTACCGTTGGTATTTTTAGGAAGTCCATTTGATTTAACATCATCCGTAAGCATATCTGAAAACCATTCCAGTGCTGTTGTATACGGGTAGGCATCACTGTGCATGAATGCCGTCATATCTTCCACGGAGGAAGGTCTGATCTCATCCGGGCTTGTTTCTTCCAGGAATTTTTTACAGGAAGTGGCAAGCAAGCAAACCGGTAACAGGTATATGAATATTTTTTTCATTTCGATGTCAGATTTTAGGATTAGAAACTGGCGGAAACAGTGAGCGTATACGTTCTCGTACGCGGTTGCTGGCCTGTAGCCACTTCCGCATCCCGGCCTTTGAAATCTTTACTTACGATAGAGAACAACTGGCTCACGCCGGCTCCGAAATTGATATTGTTACACCTGAGTTTGCGGGCAACACTTTCAGGCATGGAGTAGTTGATGCTGAGATTATTGCATTGGAGGGATGTGGCATCCACTACCCTTGCGCTGCTGTTATTGTACATTTCATACACCTGGGTAAATGTGCGCTTGTCAGGCAGCTGGAAAGAAGTGAGTGTATAATCCGGTAATCCGGGAAAGGAAGCGGTTTTGTTAGACGGCGTCCATCTTGCCAGCAACTCTGCAGAAATGTTTTCATACTCAGAAGGCAATCTTCCCGCAGTTGCGTTATAGGCAGGCAGCAGGAATTTCTTGCCACCTACGCGCAGGTTGAGGGTAGTGCTGAGTGACCAGCGCTTGTAGCGGAAGCTCATACCCAGACCGGCCGTAAAATCAGGGTCCAGTTTACCCATGTATTTCATGTAAGTGGTGGGATCGCCGATGGAGTCTGCTCCCTTTGCCACCTGTGTGTTGAAAACCGGGTATCCATTTTCTGCATTGATACCGGTATAATCGAAGGCCCAGAACCCTGTAACCGGGTATCCTGCTTTATAGAAAGAGCCGCTGGTGGCAGCTTTCCAGTTGACAAGCTGTGTGCCTGTTCTGGTGATCTCGTTGAAATTTTTGGACGTGTTCATGCTCAGGTTCCAGGTAAAATCCTTTGTACGCACCGGAGTAAAGCTGGCACTGATCTCCAGTCCGCGATTGATCATGCTGCCACCATTGATGGGCATGCTTTCCACCCCATACTCCACCGGCACTTTTAATTCACTGATGAGGTCGCGGCCTCTCTTCTCGTAATATTCAACGGTGGCCATCACCTTTCCATGGAAGAGACTGAGGTCAACCCCGAAGTTGGCAGAAGAGTTCCTTTCCCAACGGAGGTCTGCATAAGGCAGTTTGCTCAATGTGAGCAGGTCCTCTCCCGTGAATACATCAACGCTGTTGGCAGATGCGCCGGTTGGGATGCGCACGATCAGATCCGGACTGACGCTGCTCACAATATTTCGCTGATATCCGAAGCTGGCGCGCAGGTTGAGGTCTGCCAGCCAGTTCGTCTTATCAAACCATTTCTCACGGGCCATGTTCCAGCGAAGTCCGCCTGCCCAAACGGGATTGAATTTTTCCCCGGTATATTGGCCAAAACGGTTGGAGGCATCTGAGCGCACACTGGCATTGAGCACATACCTGCCGTCGTATGAATAGTTCATCGTTG
>NZ_JBQCGW010000248.1:0-5167 GCF_051955275.1 Pseudobacter sp.
TTCACAAACCAATGCAGATTTGATGGAAATAAGCACTTCCTTGTAATTCAGTCTTTCAAATGAATAGGATAACTTAATTTGGGTGGTGTCCTGTGCCCAGGCGCCCAGAGAAAAAAACGTAAATAGCAGGAACGCGAGCGACCGGGTAATAAATTGCTTCATTACGATGGATTATACGGGTGCAAAAAATAAAAACGGGTCTTCAATAAATAAAGAACCCGTTTATATGTTGATCAGTTTAGCCTTTTTAAACTATCCGCCGATATTAACAGAAAATTCAACTTCGGAAGGAGGGAGACACTGTTCTTCGTTACAAACCATGAACTCAACTTTACCAGCGAGGTTGGTCTTGAGTTTACCTTTTACTTTAACGGTCTGAACGAAAGTAACTGTCTTTTCGTAGTAGTTTACATCACCACCCCAAACAGGCTCATTCTTCTTTACCATTTTACCAACTTCTTTGGTCTTTGGTTCCAGCGTGAGCAGGGGATTTTTGGTGTACGTGAATGTTGTAGGAAGAGGACCTTCAACGCCGGCATTCTGGGCGTAGATATGATAGTCTCCATTGATGGCGGCAGTCATTGTCACTTCATAAGTGTTGGCTGCAGTTTTTTTGGAGGAGAATGTCCACTTAACAGCTTTTGAAGACTGAGCGAGGGCTACAGAGCCAATCAGGCAAACTATACCGAAGAGAAATAACTTTTTCATCATACAAAAATTAAGAGTTTACAGATGCACTAAGGTTTCATCCCTTTCTGAGGAATCCTTATCCCCTGCGAATCATGTCTGTAAATTTCAATCAAAAAAAGCTAACAAATCTCTAAAAGTTGACCAATTCGCCGGAAGTCTTTACCAACGCGGCATCGGGGTTTATCAACAAGGCATTGAGAATGATTTTACCGTCGATATTACCCAGATCAGCAGAGGTTGCGCGCTCGGGGTGAGGCATCATTCCGAACACATTTCCATTGGCATTTCTGATACCTGCGATGTTGCGGGTAGCGCCGTTTGGATTGGCAGACGGAGTGATGATACCGTTCTCATCGCAGTACCTGTAGATCACCTGTCCGTTCGCTTCCAGCGCGTCCAGGGTCTTTTCGTCTGCGTAGTAACGGCCTTCGCCATGGGCGATGGGGATCTTGAGCGCCTTATCGGAACCCAATCCTTTCATATAGATGTTCTTGCTGATAAACTGTTGGTTAGCATTGCGTAAGAGCACGCCTGGGAGGAGGCTGGCCTCGCAAAGCACCTGGAAGCCGTTACAAACGCCCAGTACTTTACCGCCCCTGTTCGCAAATTCGATCACGCTCTGCATCATCGGGCTGAAACGCGCGATGGCGCCGCAGCGCAGGTAATCGCCATAAGAAAAACCTCCGGGAAGCACGATGCAATCATCGGTGGAGAACATACTGAGGTCTTTGTCCTTATGCCACAACATGATCACTTCCTGGTTAAGATCGTTCTGCAGGCTGTCCTGCATATCTCTGTCACAATTAGATCCTGGGAAAACTACAACGCCAAATTTCATAATGGGTATTCATTGAGGAATGCAAAGATACGAAACCTGAACCATTTCAAGGAGAAACTCGCTGGTTATGCAGGCAGCCAGTAATTAATGTACATGGCGTATATGAATATAAGCCAATGCATAATGTTCGGAAATAAATTACGCTGGGGGTAAAAATAAGCTGCCCCATGGAACACGGCCAGCGGTACCACGCACAGGCTCCAGTTCACGTAATTGGTGCCTCCGTTGATCATTATAATGAGCATGGAGGTGATCAGGCAGACCAGGAGCAGGCTCCAGCTCTTGCGCACCTGGATGAACATTTTATTGAGATTGTTCTGTACAAACAGGCTGCCGATGATGAATGGCAGCACCAGCAGGGCCAGGCTGATGGTAGTAAACACGGAAGTGGGCATGGGTGGCAGGCTGAAGGAAATATCCGGCTGGATCTTTTTCCAGTCCCACTGATCTGTAAGGTACAGTACCAGCCCGATAAAATAGTAAGGGGCCGTTACGCCCAGCAGCCCGATCAGCCATTCCTTGATCCGGAAAGGCCTTACGATGAACACGGCCACCATCAGGAAGAAGATGAATACAATGGCTGGTTGGTACAACAGCGTGATGAACCCCATGATCAGACCGGCATTGAATACCACCGATCCGGGCTTCTGTGCGTTGTAAAGTGTATTGAGGCGATAGAATAACCAGATGAGCAGGGAGTTGATCAGCATCGGCGCCGAGAAATAGTTCCATTCCGGCAGCAGGGATGTGATGAGCATATAACTCATAGCCACCAGGTAATTGGGGCGGGCCATCATCTTCTGTGCATTACAGACCCTGTTCAGGAGCAATGCCTGGCTGTACAGCAGCAGGAACGCCAGCAGGGAGTACACGCCCGGCCAGAGGTGCAGTGGCTCTAGGAAGCTGATCACCCATTTGTAGAGGAAGTGATCGTCGTCTGGTTGCTGCAGGGGTCCCTGCGGCCGGAGGAAGATGCTGAATTTGAGTATTAAACCATACACCAGCAAAACCAGGGTGTTGCCGGAGTTCTTTTGTTTAAAAGTTCCTGTCACGCATAAGTTGTTTAGAAATCAACTTTTGCGAAAGTAATATAGTTTCTGTACAGGCAAGGCATAACCATGCTCTTTGCACTTATTTGTTTGCCCAATCTGGGCATGAAATCCACGCCCTTGTCGAGGTTTTTCAACGTAGGGTGCCTCGTAATTTTACCATTGGCATCGATGCTCTGGTCGTTCAGAATGAGTGTGCGGCGCTCATACACGTTGAAAAGGAAGTGCAGCTGGCCGCCTGTATTCATGATATTATTGGAGATGAGGTCGTCATTATCATCATCAAACTGGCTCTTGGGGATCACATTGTTCCATTCCATATTGCCGTCCTTGTCAAAAGAAAGGATCATGATGTTTTCGGCATAATAACGGGTGGAATTCCCACCCCAGCGGCTATTGCCGTAACGGCTCCAGCCCCAGGGAGAGTAATAGGGAGATCCCCAGGAATAATAATCCATCGGACTGTTCCAGGGATTACCCCAGCCCATATAGTCCCAGCGGTTGAAGGGACCGCCACGCGAAGTGGTATACATCGATTCAGCTGCCAGGATATAACCGCCATCTTTTTTGATGATGATATTCTTGATGAAGTAATCGTTGAAAGCCAGTCGCAGGTTGGCATCCGAGCCCTTGGCCTGCTTGCGCAGGTCATCGCTGAACACCATGGTACTGGAGCGGACAATGGAATCGCTTGCTTTGTCCAGTACTACTGAATACAGCCCTTCGATATTCCCCCTCTTCTGCTTGTAATACAGAGCAGACAACAGGTAGCGGCGGTTGGTATTATCGATCTTCACTTTCACTTCATCCAGCAGGAGTTTTTCATCTGAATTCAATACGTTCACCGCAAATGTATCCTGCCTGAGCTGTTTGCGCAGCAGTGTAAGATCGGTGATATAATCGTTGCTGTTCCTTCTTCTGAACTTACCGAACACCAGTTCACCTTCATTATCCAGCAAGAAGTCTGTGAGGTAATCATTTCTTTCTTCCATGGGAAGATTGAGCTGTGATCTTTCTTTCAGCTGGAACTCGCTATCGAACAACAAAGTGGTGAAGAGGAAATTTTTGGGATTGCGGCTGTTGATCTTGAACACCATGATCTGCTGTTTATCGTCGCTGAATACGGTGGTGTAGATCTTGTTATTGGCGGCCCAGCCGATGCGGGTGGTATCCAGCTCAACGGGATCGGAGAGACGCTTGGCTTCTTCATTCAGCTTTACGCCCATGCAATACACGATATTCCTGCGCTGGAACTGGTAGATCATCCAGGTATGGTTGGCATAGGGGATGAAATCAACATTGATCCAGCGGTCATCCATATAATCCAGCTTCACCCGGTTGATGAGCTTCATATCGTTGTCGTACACACTAATGGCATTATCCGTCCGGTTATTCTTGAAGACGAGGATATTGTTCCCGACCTTTCCGATGATCTCGAAATTGGTTCTCCGGTTATCTTCCCGTTCGGGTTCGGCATAGGCAATTTTCTGCGCCAGGGAAGTAAGAGGGAGCAGTGCTGCAAGGAGCATAACGCCAAGCAAACTGCACAGGGTTTTCATTCCGTTATTCATATATGCCAATTTACGCATTGTGATAGCCTCACCCAAAATTTAGGGAGAATTTTAAGACTTTATGTTCATTTGGGGACCCTTTAAAAATCCGCCCCCGGATTCAATTTTTTGCTTATACCTTTGCATCAGCGCCCGGAGAAACCCAGGTGCTATTATTTTTTGTAAAACCCTTTGATAACGGGATAAGCTAACTCACTGTGGGCAAAAAAATCAATAAAGTCACGGCAGGAACTCTACTCATTGCTTTAGGAATCATCTACGGCGATATCGGAACCTCCCCTCTTTACGTACTTAACGCGATCATCAGTGACAGGGTAATCACCGAAAAACTGATCCTCGGCTCACTCTCCTGTATCATCTGGACCCTCACATTACAAACAACCATCAAGTATGTGGTGCTCACCCTCCGGGCCGATAATCGGGGTGAAGGCGGCATATTTTCGTTGTATGCGCTCGTGAGAAGGCAGAAAAAATGGCTGGTACTGCCTGCCATGCTGGGTGGCGCCGCCCTCCTGGCCGATGGCATGATCACCCCGCCAATCTCCATCACCTCCTCCATCGAGGGTTTGCGCAATATCGACGAACTGGGACCGATCCCGGATTCCACCATCGTTTACATTGTACTGGGAGTGCTCACCGTGCTCTTCTTCCTGCAGCAGTTCGGCACCCATAGCATCGGTAAGATGTTCGGTCCGATCATGTTCTGCTGGTTCCTGATGCTGGCCACCCTGGGGGCCGTGCACCTCTCAGACGACCTCCATATCTTCAAAGCATTCAGTCCCTATTACGCCATAGAGCTGCTCACCACCTACCCGAAAGGATTCTGGATCCTGGGAGCGGTGTTCCTCTGTACCACCGGGGCAGAAGCGCTTTACTCCGACCTGGGTCACTGCGGACGCTCCAATATCCGCCGTTCCTGGATCTTCGTAAAGAGCGCGCTGATCATTAACTACCTCGGACAGGGCGCTTACCTGCTGGCCAATTTCGAGGGAGCAAAGATCTCCGCACAGAAACTGGCC
>NZ_JBQCGW010000249.1:0-25554 GCF_051955275.1 Pseudobacter sp.
ATCTCCATCAGTCCTATCCGCAACGGGAATGCCATCACTGGCCTGTCATGCTTTGCGCTGGACGTTACAGAAAAGATCACCTCGGATGCCAGGATAAAGGCCAGCGAAGCACATTTCCGGACTCTCATTGAAAACAGCACCGATATCATTGCTGTTCTCAATGCAGAAGGAAAAGTGATCTACGGCAGCCCCAGTATCCAGAATCATTTCGGCTTACCACCTGCAGAATATTTGGGCGTGGATGTTTTCAATTTCATTGCGGAAGATGATCGTCCCTTTGCCATCGGGAAATTCCAGGAAGTGCTCAAAAAACCCGGCAAATCACTGTTTGTACAAACAAGAACGCTCCGGCCCGATGGCAGCATCGGGCATGTGGAAGGGGTTGTGACCAACCTCCTGGCAAAGCCAGAGATCCAGGGGATCGTCTGTAATTTCCGCGACATCACAGAAAGAGTGATGGCAGAAGAAGCACAGAAGCAGGTTGACATGCGGTTCCGAGCACTCATCGAAAACAGTGCCGACCTGATCATGATGGCCAATAACATCGGGCAGTTCACCTACGGTTCGCCCTCCGTGAAAAAACTGCTGGGCTATTCATCAAAAGACTATATCAATAAATCTGTTTTCAGTTTTATACATCCGGACAGTGTGCCGGAAGCAACACAGTTGCTGGGTGGGTTGATGCAGCATCCCGGAAAACCATTCACCATTTACCTCACCCTGCAACATCGCAGCGGTAAGCCTGTTCAGGTGGAAGGCGTAGCCACCAACTTCCTGCATATTCCCGGCATCAATGCGCTGGTGGCCAACTTCAGAGATATTACGGAAAGAAAGAAAGCGCAGAAACGCATTCATGAATCGGAGAACCTGTATCGCGATCTTTTCAACAAAAGCCCGCTTCCCATCTGCGTTTGCGATGCCATCTCCCTCAATTTCCTGGAAGCCAACGATGCGGCAGTGAAACACTATGGCTATTCCCGCAAAGAGTTCATGACACTTTCCGCTCCTGACCTCTGCATGACCGATGACCTGGAAGAATTGAGGGCCCTGCTGCATTCAGGCAGAAGAAGCACCAATCAGAGACTGCTTCGGAAACAGATCCGCAAGAACGGGGAGATCATGTATGCAGAGGTGATCAGTCATATGATCATCTACAAAGGCCGTGAATCCTATATGATCCTGGCAAACGATATCACTGAAAAAGTGAAGCTGCGCCATGAACTGATGGAAGAAAAGATCTACCGTCAGAAAGAGATCATGAAGGCCAGCATCGATGCGCAGGAAAAAGAAAGGGAAGAGATCGGCCGTGAGATGCATGATAACGTAACACAGATCCTCACTACGGCCCGGCTCTGCCTCAGCCTGGCACACGACGATAAAGAGCCCAAAGTGCTCATCAACCGCAGCAGTGATATCATTGCCGGCGCTATTGAAGAGATCCGCAAACTAAGCAAGGACCTTACGCAGTCCTATCACCGCGATGTGGGCTTGCAACTCAGCCTGGAAGATCTCACAGACAGCATCCGCATGGCCAGCCAGCTGCACGTGAAATTCAATTTTGCCATCCCTGATGAACAGAAGGTGGAAGACAAACTCAAGATGACCATCTTCCGCATTGCACAGGAACAGCTCAACAATGTGATGAAACATGCAAAGGCAAAATCGGTATCCGTTTCGGTTACTCAGGAGGGTGAGTTGATCACGCTCACCGTGGAAGACGATGGCAAGGGTTTCAGTATGCAGGAAAAGCGGAATGGCATCGGGTTGCTGAATATCATCAACCGGGCAGACCTTTTCAATGGAAGGGTGAAAATAGATTCCGCACCCGGCAAGGGTTGCCGGATGACCATCCAGTTCAGGCCCATGAGCCAGCTCAGGCCAGACTTCTCAGGGCTTTCACACGTTCAGTGATACCTGCCGCCACATCCACTTCGGCAATACCGAGCTTCTGAGCCAGTTCATTGAATTCTGCAGTAAGCTCTTTCCGTTTGCCTGTTTTGGGATCTACTGCGGTAAAGGTGGTCCAGAGAATGGCCTTGAGGCTGCTTTCCGATTCGTCGAACATTTTAAGTTCCACCATCAGCTCCGAGCTTTCCAGCGCAATGATCTGCGAGGTGATGCAGATCTTTTCATTGTAGAAAGCAGGGCGCAGGTACTGGATCTGGTGCTGCCTTACTACCCAGCCGATACCTTGCTTCAGCCAGTCTGTAATGAGAATATTGAAGTTCTCACGCAGATGATCTTCGCGCGCATTCAGGAAATAATCCAGGTAGCGGCTGTTATTGAGGTGGGCCAGTGGATCGCAGTCCGGAAAACGGACAATGTAAAAACTCTTGAGTTCCATAATGATGAAGGTATGATCATCGGGCAAATTGCGCCGGACAGCTGCTTATTTTTTCACTTCGTCCGGTTTCTCTGCTTCCGATTGTGATAACAGTTTGATTATTGCACAGTGTTTGCCATGCAAAACTGTGGCATGCAGATAACAGCTTTTCGCTGTAAAAAGATCAGTCCGGAGAAAAAATAAATTCACTACTTTTGAAACACATACTCCTTTTTATGAAGTTCTAACACCGTTCCGACGTCTGTTGCTATAGCATTCCCGGAACATTTTTTTGCTACTCCATTTCGCATCTGCCCCGTGGGCAGGTTCACTGTGATTTTATTTATTTCCGGATTCAATTCAATGTATTAAAAAGGTATTCTTATGTCGTTTGACCAAAACCAGACGGGCCAACTGCCACGCAAGCAAGGCATCTTCTCCATCATAAAAGATTCATTCAAAAGCGAAAACCAGGATTTCACCAAAGGCAGTATCCGCAAAGGCGTGGTATTGCTGGCCATTCCCATGGTACTGGAAATGATCATGGAAAGTGTGTTTGCCCTGGTAGACATTTATTTCGTGGGCCATATCGAGGGGCATGCTTCACAGGCCGTCACCACAGTAGTGCTCACAGAGTCTGTACTGATGATCCTCTATTCCGCTGCCATGGCGCTGAGCATGGGCGCCACGGCAGTAGTTGCCCGTCGCGTAGGTGAGAAAAATATCGAAGGCGCTTCGCGAAGTGCAGCACAGGCCATCAACCTGGGCCTGCTGGTAACAGTGCTTATCAGTTTTTTAGGCTCTTTCTTTGCCAGCGATGTGCTGCGCATCATGGGAGGCTCCCCCGAAGTGATTGAAGTAGGAACATCCTATACCAGGATCATGTTTGGCGGATCGATAGTGATTGTGTTGCTCTTCCTGATCAATGGAGTTTTCCGCGGAGCAGGCAATGCCAATATTGCTATGTGGAGCCTGTGGATAGCGAATGGTATCAATATCATTCTCTGCCCTATCCTGATCCATTTCTTCGGACTGCCTGGAGCTGCCATGGCCACTACTATCGGGCGTGGAACAGGCGTACTTTACCAGCTTTATCATCTATTCAAATCCAGACGCGGACTGCTCAATATCAAAAGATTTTACTTCAAGCCCGATTGGCCTGTACTGAAAACACTTTACGGATTAAGCTGGGTGGCCTTTCTGCAATTCTTCATCGCATCGGCCAGCTGGATGTTCCTTAACAGACTGGTGGCGCAGTTTGGAGATGATGCAGTAGCCGGATACGGCGTAGCCATCCGTGTGTTGATGTTCTTCCTGTTGCCGGCCTGGGGCCTGAGCAATGCGGCAGCAACACTGGTAGGGCAGAATCTGGGAGCGGGGCAACCGGAAAGGGCGGAAAAATCTGTCTGGACCACTGCTCGGTACAATGCCATCTTCATGGCCTTTGTAACAATTGTATGCCTGGTATTTGCAGATCAGATCATCCTGTTCATGAATGATAACGAAGCCATGGCAGTATACGGCAAAAAAGCGCTGCACATCATCAGCCTCGGTTATATATTTTATGGAGTGGGGATGGTTGTCACCAATTCGTTTAATGGAGCAGGTGATACCAAAACGCCCACCTTCATTAACCTGTTTGGATTCTGGGCGTTTCAGATCCCGCTGGCCTGGATTTTGAGTATCCGGCTGGAAATGGGGCCCACCGGTGTTTTCATTGCAGTAGTAACTGCGGAAACGCTGATCAGTTTTGCCGGCATCATCCTTTTCAGAAGGGGTAAATGGAAGCAGGTAAAGATCTGATAACGCCGGAAGCCCTTTTATTCTGTACATTTAGTACCTAATAAACCGGCATGAATTATTTATCCAACAATATTGTAAGGCAGGTACTGATCCTGATGGTGATCCTCCTTATAGGAGTAGTGCTTTTTGTGAACCTGCAATTTTTCCTGCCCTCTTTCCTGGGAGCCTACACCTTTTATGTGCTGCTGCGCAAATGGATGTTCCTGCTCACAGACAAGTACAAATGGAAGAAGTCCCTGGCGGCTCTTGTGTTGATGCTGACCTCCTTCCTGGTGATCCTGCTGCCGATATTATTACTGGTAAATATGATGGCCAGCAAAGTGGCCTGGTCTATTGAACATTCCAACGAGATCCTCACCAGTATCGAAAAATATGTGAACCAGTACGAAGCCCGTTTCAAAATTGAGATCATAACGGATGAGAACATACGAAAACTAACTACTTATTCAGCGGAGATGTTACCTAAGATACTCAACGCCACCTTCAATACTGTTTTCACGGTGGTGATGTTGTACTTTGTACTTTACTTCATGCTGGTGGAAGGTCGTAAAATGGAATCGAGGTTTTACGATTGGGTGCCATTGAAAGACGAAAACGTTATCCGCATCCGTAAAGAGATGAACGGCATGGTATTCTCCAATGCCGTGGGCATTCCCCTTATAGCTCTTATCCAGGGCCTGGTGGCATTGCTGGGATTTGTACTGCTGGGGGTGCAGGAACCGATGTTCTGGTTTGTAATAGTTTGTATCACGGCCATGCTGCCTGTTGTGGGCGCCGCCCTGGCCTATGTGCCGCTGGCCCTCATCTTTTTTGCAGAGGACGCACCTGTCAGAGGGGTGATCATGCTGGTCTATGGCTTCGGGGTCATTGGGTTAGTGGATAATTTCGCCCGCTTCTGGCTTCAGCGTAAAATGGGAGACGTGCATCCACTCATCACAGCATTCGGTGTGATCATCGGTATCCCCATTTTCGGGTTCATCGGATTGATCTTCGGACCAATTCTTATATCTCTTTTCCTCCTGATGATCAGGGTATATGCGAGCGAATTCAACGATGGCGGCAAGGGCGTCCGGCAATCTTCATAACTGGCTTTCAACCCAATACATATTAAAGGTACAATTCCCGGGTAGTTTTACCAGGATGCCCGGTATATAAAAACCCGGTGGTTCAGCTATTTTTTCGGTGATCTTACCATACTAAACTCAACCTTTCACCCGTTAACATACCGGATAATACGCGTTCCATAACCCATGAAAACCCTGTACCATGTATCGTCCAGTAAAATCCATAACCTACAGCCTGTTGTCTGTATTAGTATTATCGCCGGTGCTCATGACCGGTACTTCCAAAACCACGATGCCCTCCCCGGAGCGTATCACACTTTATCTTCCCAAAGACCATGTAAAGTATACGGCCAATCCGGACTTACTGCCGGTCGAAGCACTGAGCCTGTACGATAACCTTCAACTCAAAAGGTTAGGACTGGGAAAGAAAGCTTTTGCCTGTGCATGGAAAGGTTATAATACACTGGTAGAAAAAGGCCGTTTGGCTAAAGATGGTATCTTATCCATCTGCGACTTCAGCCAGAGTTCCCGCAGAAAGCGCTTATACGTGCTGGATATAGATAACCAGAAGATCCTGGCGAACACTTATGTAGCTCATGGCCGTAAATCCGGCGGCGAGTATGCAAAATCATTTTCCAACAGTCCTGAATCACATAAGAGCAGCCTGGGTTTTTATCTTACCCGCGCCACTTATTATGGAGAACATGGCCTGGCTCTCAAGATCCAGGGACTGGAAAGCGGCTTCAACGATAAAGCCGATGCTCGCAACATCGTGATCCACGGATCAAAATATGTTGGCAAGCAATTCCTCAACAATAACAAATTCAACGGTAGAAGCTTTGGCTGCCCCGCGCTGCCGGCAAAAGAGGCCCCTTCCGTGATCCAGCAGATCAAGGATGGCTCCTGCCTTTTTATCTATCATCCTACAAAAAATTATATCAACCAATCGAGGTTGTTGAACTGATTTAGCGTGGACTAAACTTCAGATGGTTTTGATGGTAGCAGAGCTCAATATAGGATTCGTACCCTATGATTGGGCTTTAGCTTTTGGAGAAAGTCTATACGTAAACCGCAATGATCTGACACAACGCCCCGGCAATGATCCCCGCATAAATTTCTTTAGGGGTATGATCACTCACTATAAAACGCGCCGTACAAACCAAACCGGTAATCAGAAAAGCTATTGCCAGGTAAAGCGCCGTTTCTTCTGTCTGACCGAAAGTGAAGAGTAAAAAGAAGGTGACAAGACCACCAACTCCGGTGGCATGCATACTGATCTTATACCTGATATTGAACATCCAGGCCGCGCACACTCCCAGGAAAACGCCCAGCAGGAAGTTCACGAAATACTCAGGAATGTCCTGCAGGTTGTGGAAAACATACCAGATCCAGAAATAGAAAGTGATTGCAGCCACATACGGAATGATGCGCTCCTTCTGCGTTTTCAGATGGATACTTTTTACAAAGCCCAGCGCCTTCATCAGCAGCACGGCAAATGCCGGTAAAAAAGCGGTGCTGAAAAACACAGCGCCAAGTGTTGTCACTTTTTGCTTTGCCGCCATGCCCGCAAAAGAATAAGGATGAATGAAGAGCAGGAATGCCGTTACATACGCAGGAATGAACAAGGGATGGAACAGGTAAGACACCAGGTTGGCCAGCACTTTTACAGGCGCCGGAAATTGATGCTGCGGCAGCGGAGCCGCTTCCTTCATGATAAAACTATTCTCCATTATAATTCTTTTCGCAACCTGGCCACGGGAATATTCAACTGCTCCCGGTACTTGGCTACCGTTCTGCGTGCAATATTATATCCTTTTTCCTGGAGCATCTCGGTTAACTTTTCATCACTCAGCGGTTTTTTCTTGCTTTCGCCCTCGATCATATCGCTGAGGATCTTTTTCACTTCACGGGTACTTACTTCTTCGCCGCTTTCTGTACTCAGACTTTCGCTGAAGAAGAATTTAAGGCGGTAGGTACCAAACTCGGTCTGCACAAATTTGCTGTTGGCCACACGGCTGACAGTGGAGATATCCAGCATCGTGCGCTCTGCAATATCTTTCAGGATCATAGGCTTCAGACTGGTTTCATCCCCGGTGAGGAAGAACTCGTGCTGGTATTCCATAATGGTGCCCATTACGCTGGAAAGCGTATGCTGCCGCTGTTTAATGGCATCGATGAACCATTTGGCGGCATCGATCTTCTGCTTGATGAAGAGAACAGCCTCTTTCTGGCGCTTGTCTTTTTTGCTGGCTTTATCGTATTCGCGCAGCATATCCCTGTATCCTTCACTGATGCGAAGGTCAGGGGCATTCTTGGAGTTGAGGGTCAGTTCCAGCTTGCCGCCATTGTTGTACACGAAGAAATCGGGTACCACATAGCTTTCAGCTTTATTCATTTCAGCATGGTTGCCGCCGGGCTTGGGAGTAAGGCGGATGATCTGTCCGATCACTTCCTTCAGTCCCTCATCGGATAAGCTGAGACCGCGCTGGATCTTGTCGTAATGCTTCTTGGTGAACTCATCAAAGTAATCCGTAAGCACAGCAATGGCTTTGTCCACATCCTTGTTTTCCCTTTTCAGCCGGTGTAATTGCAGTAACAGGCACTCCTGCAGATCACGGGCTGCAACGCCGGCGGGATCAAAGCTCTGAATGAGACGGATCACATCTTCCACCTCTTCCTCGTTACTGTCTATGTTCTGACGGAAAGCAAGATCATCCACAATGGATGCGGCATCGCGGCGGAGATAACCATCATCATCGATGCTGCCTACGATCTGTTCTGCAATGCGGCGCCTGCGGTCATCCAGCTTAAGCATGCCCAACTGTTCCAGCAGGAATTCATGGAAAGAAGTTTCAATGCGGTAAGGGATGGTCTTGTTATCATCCGATTCCGGATAGTTATCATCACGGAGTTTGTAATCTGCAATGTCTCCATCCTCATCTCCTACATATTCGCTGATATCGATATTATCATATTCCTCTTCGCTGCCGTCTGGCTCATAATCCTCTTCATTACCGCTTTCAAATTCATCCTTCAGTTCATTATCGAACTGATCATCATGATCCTCATCAGTCTGTTCCAGGGCAGGGTTCTCTTCCAACTCCTCCTTGATCCGCTCTTCCAGATTGGCAGTAGGCACCTGCAACAGCTTCATCAGTTGAATCTGTTGAGGTGAAAGTTTTTGAAGTAGCTTTTGTTGTAAACTCTGACTTAGTGCCATGTGCGTCTTAGGGATTTTTTCCCGCCATTCACCAAATTTTGGAAAATTTTCGCGGTTCCACAAAAATCAGGCCGTAAATTTACAGACAAATGTAATGCAGGTGGCAAAACGATTTTATAAAATTATTATTATGGCAGGAATTTGCCTGCAATCCCTTGCTGTATCTACATTGTACGCGCAAAAGAAATTTCCGCCAACTGCTGGTAAAAAGATCGGGCCAGCGTATTCGCCGCTTGACAAATATCAAACCAACGGGTTTGTCAAGGTATTTCCCGCCGCCCGCGTCCCCGCGAGTGGCTTATATTTATCCGCCTCCGGCGAATACATTATCGCCAGAGGCGACGGAATAAAGGTCACTCGCGGGGACGCGAGCGACTGGCATAGCTTGAGAGATTTCAAGCAATCGGTTGGTAGCCGGTATCTAAAACCGGTAAATTCAATTCCTTCTGATCTCTATACTACCCGGTTCGGCTTCTTCTGCAAACAGGAGCTGCAGATTGAAAAAGCGACCAGGATCCCCTTCCGTTTCCGGTTAGGATCGCTGGCCGCCTGTAATGCCATTGAAGGGAAATGATCCGCTCCAACAGCTATCAAACGATTTTTATACTTTCAGTTTGATCACTTCTCCGCTGAGTGATTTTTTGATCACCTGCGCCATCTTCTCTCCTTTTTCACGGGCCTGGTCTTCTGACCAGAGCAGGCTGATCTGTGTACTCACGCTGCGCCCGATAACGGCATCGCTGGCTGAGAAGTCTTTATTGGCGTGATGGATCACGGCTTTCTTCTGATCCGGGTGCAGCTCATTGAGAGAAGCTGCGGATTTCAGGTGAGCCCAGTTGCGGATATAATGCCAGTTATGATCGTACCAATAGATACTACCTGCCATCTGACCTTCAGCCTTGAGCAGTGCAACAGCCTTGGCAGTGGCTTCTCGGGTTGGCAGGAACCAGCTCACATGCGTGTGGCTGTCGCCTGATGGATCGGGGATCCTGCGGAAGCTGATCTCAGGAACGTCGGCCAGTGCGGATTTCAGGGCATCGAAGTTCCGCTTATTAATAGCCATGAATTCTTCCAGCCTGTTGAACTGCGCCAGACCTACGGCTGCATGCAGTTCGGAGATGCGGAAATTATAACCGAGGAAGGGATGGAGGTCTGCACCACGGTCAACGCCAAGGTGGTCATGTCCATGATCGCTGAATCCATCGCACTTGCGCCAGATCTCTTCTGAATTGGTGGTGATGGCTCCGCCTTCGCCGCAGGTAACTGTTTTTACAAAGTCGAAGGAGAAGGTGCCGGCATTCCCGATGGTACCAAGGTGCTTGCCTTTGAAGGTAGCGCCGGTGCTCTGGCAGGCGTCTTCCAGCAGGAGCAGTTTATGCTCCTTGCAGATCTGCTGAAGGGCATCCATATCGGCCATGCTGCCACACATATGCACGGGCATGATCACTTTTGTTTTGGGAGTAATGGCTGCGCGGACAGCATCAGGGGCCAGGGTAAGGGTATCATCCACATCCACCAGCACGGGAACAGCGCCTACGGAGATCACCGCTTCAAAGCTGGCCACAAAAGTGAAGGTTGGCATGATCACCTCGTCACCTGCTCCTACGCCCATAGCCGCTAACGCAGTTACCAGGGCGGCTGTACCGCTGGATACCACCTGTGTGTATTTTGCTCCGAACTTATTGCTGATGGCAGCTTCCAGTTCTTTTGACTTCCATATTCCTTTACGGGGACCGTCGAAACCATACCGCATGATGATACCGGTGTTCAGCACATCATTCACATGTTTCCTTTCTGATTCACCGAATAATTCAAAGCCTGGCATAATAGTAAGCGCTGGGGTTTTGTATTGGATCTCCAATCCAGCAGTTGGCAAAGTTATAAAAAACAGGAAATCCCTGAACCCTATTTCATGATCCAGCCCTGGCGGTCGTCTTTGGTGGCATTCAGCTTCACCGGCCAGTTGATATAGGGTTTGCTCTCCTGATTCTCCTCATCGATACTGGTTACGTAGAACCTTGCAAACTGTTTGTCCTGGGGCAATGGCGCCTCAAACGTGCAGGAATCCACATTGTATTGCGTTCCCACCAGTGCGGAGTTGTAGAAATTATTATTGGGCCCGTTGATATAACAGGCATAGAGACGGAAACCTTTGATGGCCTTCGTTTCAGAACTGTCTTTTTTCAGGCTGATGCGCAGCCCGTTCTCAACTGTGCTCACAGCTTTTACCATGGGCGCCTTTGGCAGGATGCTGTCGATCCAGGGCATCGGAGGAATGAGCGCCGGTTCTTTGTAATAATTGAGGCGAAGACTATCGCTCCATCCCAGCGGATTACCTGTAAAGCTCTTACTGCTGAAATATACCGCGCCATGAACTTCAGGATAGCTGCGCATTTCACGGATCTGCCTGGGTAACTGATTCACCTGTCGCCAGGCGGCATTGCTATTGGCGCGATAGATGCCGAGGCCGATGTAAAGATGCCTGCCATAACTGTTCTTGCTCCACCAGTCGAGCAGCACTCCAAATGGAGCATTCTTTTGTTCGAACTCCCAGTAAAGCTGCGGAGCAACATAATCGATCCAGCCTTCTTCCAGCCAGAGGAGTATGTCTGCATACAGATCATCGTAGTTGGTAACACCTGCACGGGTATTGCTGCCGCGGGAATCCTGGCTGGCATTGCGCCATACACCAAAAGGCGAGATCCCGAATTTCACCAGGGGGTTCTCTTCCTTGATCGCATTGCTGAGCGCCAGGATCACAGAGTCTACATTACCCCTTCTCCATTCAGACCTCGAGAGGCCTTTTCCATATTTGTTGTAGGAATTCTGATCAGGAAACTCTTTGCCTGCTATGCGGTAGGGATAGAAATAATCATCGAAGTGAATGGCATCTACATTGTATCGGCTCACGATATCGCGCACCACTTTCACTACAAACTGCTGCACTTCTTTATTGCCCGGATCAAAATAACGGGTAGTGCCATAGGTTACAAACCATTCCGGATGAAGTTTGGTGATATGGGTGGCTGCAATGGAACTCTTCCCAATGCTGAATTCTGCGCGATAAGGATTACACCAGGCATGAAACTCCATGCCCCTTTTATGCGCTTCCTCGATCATGAATTCCAGCGGATCGTAATAGGGAGATGGCGGTGTTCCCTGTTTACCGGTGAGCCACTGGCTCCAGGGCTCATATTGCGAAGGATAGAATGCATCCGCAGCAGGACGCACCTGTACCACCACGGCGTTGAGGCCATTGCGCTGGTGCATATCCAATAACCGGATGTACTCTGCTTTCTGACTTTCTGTATTGTAATTGCCGCGACTGGGCCAGTCGATATTATCCACTGTAGCTATCCATGCCGCTCTGAACTCTGTAGGGGGCTGCGCCTCCAGGTTATTGTTGATAACCAGGATTGCCAGCAGAACAATCGTCAATACTCTTTTCATAATTTCGGATCCTGTTTATGCAAAACGCCGAAATTAAAAGATTATTCTGAGTTACGGAGCTTATCCAGCAGCAGATTTAACGTTTTAGCCTCCTCATCGGTAAGGCTTCCGAGGATCCCATCCATCTCGGATGTGTAGGCATCCAGCTTATCCAGTATGGCCAGTCCCTTTTCTGAAATGGTTACATCCACCAGCCTGCGGTCTGTTTTGCAGATCACTTTCTTTGCCAGGTCTTTTCTGATCAGCCTGTCAACGATACGGCTGGTATCGCTCATTTTGTCCAGCATCCTGTTACGGATCTGAAGGGTGGATAAGGGGGTGGTTGCGCCACGCAGGATGCGCAGGATATTGAACTGCTGTGGAGTGATATCTTCCCGCCCAAAGATGTCTTTGAGCTTCTCCATCATCCAGTTATACGTGAATATCATGTTCACCATGGAACGCTGGTACTCGTTCCGGAACTTCGTTTGTTGAATGTCGTTATCTATGCTCATGTCCAATGCTGAAAGGGTGTTATATTATATATACAATTAAATAGCCCGGATCGTTGCACGAATCTGACTGGTGAGCTGAAAAATGCTGAACAGGTGATGGGCTTCATGAAGCAGGAACATTTCCGTCCACTCCGGAATGCTGAGCTGGCCATATTTCAGATGCACGCCGGTTCTGCGCAGAACGGGATCAGGCAATGATACCAGGTGATTGATCAGTATGAATCTTTGTGTGGTAAAATCTTCAGTGATTTCATTGAGTGGCCGTTGCATACAGTCAAGGAACAAGGGATCATTATCTGCAACATAGGGGTCGAATAACGGCTGCTCTTCCTGTTCTATTCTTTTCAGCCTGTTGTGAAAGGCTGGCTGGTAGGCCGTGAGATGCACCATCTGTTCATAAGCGCTCCATTTGTCAGGGTTCACGCGGGTACGGAGCTGCGGTTCAGTAAGGCCTCTGACCAGGTCATGCAACACTTCTTGCTGATGCTGCAGCCGGTAGGTAGTAGCGGTGGAAAGTGGCATGGGACAGGCTTTTGGCTTATCAATTTACGAACAAATGATCAGGCAGCAGGGCAATTTTGCATTTGTTTATCATTCACTCCACACCTTCGTGCCTTCGCTGCAGTTAGCACATATGTCGATATTCTTGCGGCTTTGTAACAGTTGCTTGCGAAAATTGATGTATTGTTCGTTGTGCCAGATCTCCTTGAATTTTTTTCCTTTGAGATCCCCCAGCGGATGTTGTGCATCCTTATCAAAGCAACAGGGAACCACCAGTCCATCCCAGCTGATCACGGTAGCATGCCATAATCGCCAGCACTGATTACTGAGCGAATTCTTGAATTCATACTCGCCATTGCTGTTTTTTTTATAACGGCTGTATTTTTCGTTTACAGGGATGAGATTGTTGGGATCATTTTCATAATCATACACCTGTGCGGTTTTAAACCGAACTTCATCCACCCCTATTTCCTTTGCCAGTTGTTTGATATCCTCAATCTGATGCTCATTGTGCTTCACTACCAGGAACTGAAAGAAAACGAATGGCTTTTTGCTGTTGAGCTCTTTCTTCCACTTCACAATATTCCTTGCCCCTTCCAGCACTTTCTCCAGTTTTCCACCCACCCGGTAGCTTTGATACGTCTCCTGTGTGGTGCCGTCAATGGAAATGATCAGCCTGTCCAGACCACTCTCTACCGTTTTCTTTGCATTATTATCATTGAGATAATGCGCATTGGTGCTGGTGGCTGTGTAAATTCCCTTGTCAGAAGCGTATTTCACCATATCCAGGAAAGACGGATTGAGATAGGGCTCGCCCTGGAAGTAGAACACCAGGTAAAGGAGCTCAGGTGCCAGCTGATCGATGGTTTCACGGAAGAAATCCTTCTGCAGCATACCCGTTGGCCTGGTGAAGGCACGAAGCCCGCTGGGGCATTCAGGGCAACGCAGGTTGCAACTTGTAGTAGGCTCAAATGAAATGGAAATGGGATAACCCCATTGCACAGGACGCTTTGTCCACTTACTGATATAGTAACTGCACAACACTTTCGTCGCATTGAATGTGCGTCGTAAGGTAAGCTTTGAGAAAAGATTGATACTATCGTGCCAGTTGAATCCGGGCATTAGAGTATAAAATTAAGGGTAAGCTGGTAACTCACAATGATTTGAACCCGGTAACGTTTAAAGAATCCGTATTGTTCGCTTTATGGGAACTTTTTGGCCGGTTGCATTCTTACGGTAAGGTGCACTCCTATATATTTGTATGCAGAATATGGCGAAGGTCTATAAAAGAAATATCGGTTGGAAGATCCTGATGGGTGCCGTTTTTGTGGGACTGCTGGTAATGGCTGGGTTCCGCCTCTACGAGTGGTGGCTGGAAAGGAAGGCGCATTTCGTCCGGTACGAAGCATTCGGGATTGAAGTGCCCACCAATTACGAGATCCACGGCATCGATGTGTCTAAATACCAGGAGACCATCGACTGGGAGAGCGTGAAGGCCATGAATGTGGAAGGGATCAAATTGCATTTCGCTTTCATCAAAGCCACGGAAGGCAATGGCAATGAAGACCGCCAGTTCAAACGCAACTGGAAGCGATCCAAAGAAGCTGGCGTTGTTCGCGGCGCCTATCATTTCTTTATTTCCAGCAAAAGCGGCAAAACACAGGCAGAGAACTTCATCAACTCCGTAGAGCTCCAGCCCGGAGACCTCCCTCCTGTGCTGGATGTGGAACAAACCAATGGCCAGCGCAGCGACAAGATCAGGGCCCGCGTGCAGGAATGGCTCACCACCGTTGAGAATTACTATGGCGTAAAGCCCATCATCTATACCAATGTGGATTTCTATAAACAGATCCTCAAAGATGATTTCGACCACTACCCCCTCTGGGTGGCGCACTACCTTCAGAAAGAAAAGCCAAGGATCTACCGCGACTGGCATTTCTGGCAATACAGCGATCAGGGGCGCGCAAATGGCATACTCTACAAAACCGAATTCAATGTTTTTAATGGAGATTCAACAGCTTTCAAAGAACTGCTGATCGATTAACGCAGGGGCATAAAAAAGTTGCACAGGAAAACCGCCATTAGCAGCCCCGGTGCAACTTGCCATTATTTATCAGTAGTGGTTATTACTAACTGCTATGATCAGCTACAATAACCCACTCCTTTTTGATCTTTCTGATCAACAGGTTGAAATGACCCGCCAGGTCACCATCCTTCCTCGCCAGTTCCCATTTTCCTACCACAAAGTAGTATTCAGGGCTTACCCGCGTAAAGCGTATAAAGGTGAACGTGAGCTTTCCCATCTGCTCTGCATTTCCATAGCCTTTCTTATAGTTTTCAAGCGTATTCCTGTAACCATAAGTAACACCACTCTTTCCCACGAACATCAGGGAATCGTTATTCCAGTACCCTTTCATAAAGCCATCCAGGTCCCCGCGGTTCCAGGCCTCATTCTGTCTGGCCAGCATTCCGCGGATGGCTTTTTCATCGGCAGACTGCGCTTTCAGAGAAGCAGGAGTCAAAACCCCGATGAACATAACAAGCAATAATATTCTCATATCATGTATGTTTTTCAATTATCCCGCAAAGGCCCTGTCTCCCTTTTTATAAGGATAATCTCCATCGAATTTCCCAGGCACCGGGTCATAACGCAATGCCTGCGTCATACCGATCTCTGATGTGAAATAACCCAGCATGGTGAGCTGTTTCATCAATGTGAAATAATGCGGGGCATCATCTTTCTTTTTGCTCTTCATATATTCCTTCATTTCAGCATCGATCTCTTTCAGCAGCTCGGTACGCTGATCGGCACTGAGCTTCATATAGCCATTCTTGAATTTCTTCTCGCTGGCTTCTTCGATTTTGGTCATTCCTTCCAGGAAGGCTTTCTGGTTCTTCTCATCGTATGAATCGCGCACCATTACCGTCATGAACTCACCGGTCTTAGCCGCTTTGGCACCGGGCGTATTGGTAGTGGGGATGATAGTTTCAGCTATTTCATCCAGGTATGCGATATCATCTTTGGTGAAGGAAAGGTCTTTGCCTTTCTTTTCTTCCTTGTTGGAGAGTTTGCAGCCAGACAGGAAAAAGTCTGCACCGATCACGGTAGCTCCGAGCAACAATGCCACTCTCGACACGGCATCTCTTCTGTTCATATTGAGATAGTTTACTGTGTTTAAAGGTTTCCTTTTTTCAGTTCTTCCACTGCAAAGCTGGCGGCTCTGGCAGTGAGGGCCATGTAAGTGAGCGATGGGTTTACCGCAGCTGCAGAAGCCATGGCCGCACCATCTGTAACAAACACGTTTTTGGCGTCCCATACCTGGTTGTTGCCATTGAGCACAGACGATTTGGGATCCTTACCCATACGTGCTGTTCCCATTTCGTGAATGCCCATACCCATATGATAGCCACTGTCGAAGGTTTTGGCGTCTTTCACACCGGCATTGGTGAGCATTTCGAGCGCATCATTCATCATGTCTTTGCGCATCTTGTGCTCATTCTCTTTCAGCTCACTGTCGATAGCCAGCACAGGAAGTCCCCATTTGTCTTTCTTATCCTTGTCGAGCATGATCTTGTTATCATGGTATGGCAGGATCTCTCCGAATGCTGTGATACCGATGCTCCAGTTGCCTGGCTCGGTGAGCATTTCCTTGAGGTCAACACCAATGCTGAGCTCGGCCACGTTGCGGCTCCACCCCTGCCGGCTGGCGCCACCCTGGTAACCGAAACCACGAACATAATCGCGCTTGTCGCCAAACAGGTTCTGATAACGGGGGATATAGATACCATTGGGCCTTCTGCCGAAATAGTATTTGTCGTCGAATCCTTCCACACTACCGTTGGCGCCTAAGCGAAAATGGTGATCCATCACATTGTGTCCAAGCTCTCCGCTGCTGCTTCCCAGACCGCCGGGCCAGATATCGGTGGCGGAATTGAAGAGCACCCAGGTGCTGTTGAAAGCGGAGGCGCAAAGGAAGATCACCTTGGCCTTGTATTCTGTAGTGAGGTTGGTTTCTGTATTGAGCACTTCCACACCGGTAGCCTTTTTCTTGTCTTTATCGTACAACACTTTTGTAACGAGTGAAAAAGGATGCAGGGTGAGGTTGCCCGTGGCCACCGCGGCAGGCAGCGTACTGCTCTGTGTGCTGAAATATGCGCCGAACGGACATCCCAGCCAGCATTTGTTGCGGTACTGGCAATTGGTCCTGCCGGGAAGAGGCGCCGTGAGGTTGGCCACACGCCCGATGGTCATCAAACGTTTTCCGTTGTAATGCTTCTTGATGCCTTCGGCAACATGCTTCTCCACCACGTTCATTTCCATGGGAGGCAGGAACTGACCGTCAGGTAACTGCGGCAGCCCGTCCTTATTACCACTGATACCTGCGAATTTCTCCACATAGTCGTACCAGGGCGCAATGTCTTTATAACGGATAGGCCAGTCTGTACCATGACCGTCCTGTGCATTGGCGGCAAAATCAAAATCGCTCCAGCGGTAGCTCTGGCGGCCCCACATGAGTGAGCGGCCACCAACGTGGTAACCACGGTACCAGTCGAAGCGTTTTACTTCCGTATACGGACAGTCCTTTTCATTTGTCCAGTAATGGAGATTCTTTTCATTGAGGGGATAGTCGCGCTTCAGAACAGGATAATCCTCTATCATCTGCTGGGTGCGCCCTCCCCGGTGGGGGAACTCCCAGTCAGGTTTATTGGCCTGTTCATAATCTTTAACGTGCTTGATGTCGTTACCTCTTTCAAGCATCAGCACTTTGAGGCCTTTTTCAGTAAGCTCTTTGGCGGCCCATCCGCCACTGATACCTGAGCCAACTACAATTGCATCATAAACATTGTCGGGCATGCAAGATCGATTAATAATGTGGAATAATATTTTGGACAGCAGTGTAACTCCTGATTAGATGTCGCAGATCTGAACTGCCTTTTGCAGAGCTGCGAGTTTTTCTTCGTTCACTTTTGAAGAAGGAATGAATTCCTGCGCCACATACCCTTTGAAGCCAGTGTCAACAATGGCCTGCATGATGGCGGGGTAAAACAATTCCTGTTTATCATCTATCTCATGTCTTCCGGGAACACCGGCAGTGTGATAGTGAGCGATGTACTGGTGATTATCGCGGATAGTGCGGATCACATCACCCTCATCGATCTGCATATGATAGATATCGTACAAAAGTTTGAAATTATTGGAGCCGATGCGTTTGGCCAGCTCTACGCCCCAGGCGGTTTTATCGCACTGGTAATCCTTGTGATCGATCTTGCTGTTGAGCAGCTCCATCACCAGGGTAACATTGTGTTTCTCTGCCAGGCCGATGATCTGTTTGAGGCCATTGGCGCAATTGTTCCAACCTGTTTCATCATCCTTGCCACGTGCATTGCCACTGAAGCAGATCAGATTTTTATACCCGGCCTTTGCCACCAGCGGGATCATCTCTGTATAATTTTTAATGAGCTGCGCATGAAACTGCGTATCATTCCAGCCGTCAACCAGGTTGATTTCAGCCCCGTTGCACATGGAAGAATAGATACCATGCTTTTGCAGTGTGGGCCAGTCTTTGGGACCTACGAGATCGATTGCATAAATGCCCATTTTTTTAACGGCCACGCAGAAGTCTTCCAGCGGCACCGTGCCGAAGCACCACCGGCATACAGAGTGATTTACTTTTCCTTTCAAAGCTTGTGAATTATCGGATGTGGAGGTAAATGAAGAGAGCATACCTGCAGCACCTGCTGCTGCAGTTCCTGCAACCAGATTTTTGATGGCAAGTCTCCGTGTTTGATTGGTCATGTTTAATCGTTGGATCGGAAAAATACAAAATGTTACTTTATCTTACGCCATCAAACGTTTTCATGAAGAGAAAATTAAGAATGGGAATGATAGGTGGTGGTAACAATGCTTTTATCGGCGCCATCCACCGTCTCGCTGCCAATATGGACGGATTGATAGAACTCTCCTGCGGCGCTTTCAGCTCAAACCCTGATACAGCAAAGGCTTCAGGGCAATCGCTCCTCCTTCCGGACAATCGTGTTTACACCAGTTATGAGGACATGATTATGAACGAACGATCGTTATCCGAAACTGAACGAATGGATTTCGTGAGCATCGTTACACCTAATCATGCGCATATCGGACCAGCCCTCATGGCGCTTGACAATGGCTTTCATGTGGTGATAGAAAAACCCATGACATTCACGCTGGACGAGGCTAAGCAGCTGCAACAGAAAGTGAAGGAGACCGGCCTCACACTCGCGCTCACGCATACTTATGCCGGCTACCCCATGGTGAAACAGGCAAGGGAAATGGTGAAGAGCGGCGCCCTCGGCAAGGTGAGAAAGATCTATGTTGAGTATCCGCAGGGATGGCTCAGCCAGCTCAGTGAAAAAGAAGGAAACGCACAGGCGGCCTGGCGTACAGACCCCAAACGCTCCGGTAAAAGCGGCTGCATGGGAGATATCGGAACACATGCCGCACACCTGGCGGAATACGTATCTGGACTGACAATCACGCAACTCTGCGCCGATCTGAATATAGTGGTGGAAGGACGTGCACTGGATGATGATGGTGCAGTACTGCTGCGTTTCAACAACGGCGCAACAGGCGTTCTCATGGCATCACAGGTAGCAGCCGGAGAAGAAAATGCCCTCAAACTCCGCATCTATGGCGAGAAAGGCGGCATCGAATGGCACCAGATGGAGCCCAATACATTGCTGGTAAAATGGCTGGATCAGCCAACACAGGTGTACCGCGCAGGGCAAAGCTATCTTTCTTCCTTCGCAAAATTCAATACACGCACGCCAGGCGGGCATCCTGAAGGTTATATCGAAGCCTTCGCCAACATCTACAAAGCCTTTGCGCTCACACTCGATGCGAAAATTTCTGGGAATGTTCCCACGGCTGAAATGCTTGATTTTCCTGGGGTTGACGAGGGTGTAAGAGGTATGGCATTCATAGAAAATGTAGTGGCCAGCAGTCAGTCATCACAAAAATGGACAAGCTTTAACATATGAGAACAATCAAAGGACCCGGTATCTTCCTCGCACAATTCGCAGGAGATGCAGCCCCATTCAATACTTTACCCTCCATCTGCCAATGGGCGGCAGGGCTGGGTTTCAAAGGCGTGCAAATCCCTACCTGGGACAGCAGGCTTATCAATCTCCAACTGGCGGCGGAAAGCAAAACATATGCTGACGAACTGAAAGGAACTGTTGCAGCGCATGGACTGGAGATCACAGAACTGAGCACACACCTGCAGGGTCAGCTGGTGGCCGTGCATCCCGCATACAATACTTTGTTTGATGGCTTTGCTCCTGCAGCATATCATAACAACCCCGCAGCCAGAACAGAGTGGGCCGTACAACAACTCAGGTGGGCGGCAAAAGCGTCACAGAACCTGGGGCTCAATGCACACGCCACTTTCAGCGGCGCATTGCTCTGGCAGAATGTTTATCCCTGGCCACAACGCCCCGCCGGACTGGTTGAAACAGGATTCAAAGAACTGGCCGCACGCTGGATCCCCATCCTCAATACTTTTGATGAACATGGAGTGGATGTTTGTTATGAACTGCACCCCGGAGAAGACCTGCATGATGGTATCTCCTACGAAACATTCCTGGAACATACCAACAATCACAAACGCGCCTGCATCCTTTACGATCCATCGCATATGGTATTGCAGGGCCTGGATTATCTCGCATTCATAGATCATTATCATGAGCGCATCCGCGCCTTCCATGTGAAGGATGCAGAGTT
Source organism: Pseudobacter sp. (assembly GCF_051955275.1). NCBI lineage: Bacteria > Pseudomonadati > Bacteroidota > Chitinophagia > Chitinophagales > Chitinophagaceae > Pseudobacter > Pseudobacter sp. The sequence goes on from NZ_JBQCGW010000249.1 coordinate 20,615, forward strand.
CAATCCAACCGGCAAGCAGGGCGTATACGGCGGCTACCAGAGCTGGATCAACCGCGCAGGCAGGTTCCGCTCCCTGGGCGATGGCCAGGTGAATTTCAAAGGCATCTTCAGCAAACTCACGCAATATGATTTTGCCGGATGGGCCGTGCTGGAATGGGAATGCTGCATCAAACACCCTGAAGTGGGAGCCGCAGAAGGGTCCGTGTTCATCAAAGACCATATCCTTCCGGTAACGGATAAAGCGTTCGACGACTTTGCAGGTACAGGCAGCGATGAAAAATTTAATCGCGCAGTTCTCGGTTTGTAAAGTAACTTGCCCTACTCATTGTATGATTGATAAAAACTGGTAAAGAATGAAAAAGTTAATGGTCATCTGTGCGCTCGGCACAGGCCTCATGATGTATGCTTGCGGTGGAAGCGAAACCAATGCAGTTCAGAAAAAAGAAGAAGCGGCTGACAGCAAGAAAGCAGCCAGCTCCGATGCAGATGCAGAAAAAGCGCTCGAAATGATCGCCTCACTCGACTGCACTACCTGCCACAAGATCAGCGAAAAGAATATCGGGCCGGCCTACACCGATGTAGCCAAAAAGTATGAAGCTACAGATGCTGTGATCACGGACCTGAGCAACAAGATCATCAAAGGTGGTCAGGGCGTATGGGGCTCTGTTCCAATGACGCCTCACCCCAGCTTGTCTATGGACAGCGCCAAAGTGATGGTTAAGTACATCCTCAGCCTCAAGAACCAGAAATAATCACTGGTTCAGTATTCCATTTGCACGGCTGAACACACCCGGCTGCTGCCGTTAACGCATTAATAACGAAGAAGAGCCCGTCAGGATAAAATTTATTTGAATACAAGCCGGGGTTTTACTTATTTTTAAATTCTAATGAAATCCTGTATGCTAAATCGATTTTGCATCGCTCTGGCATTGATAGCACTGTTTGCCTGTAACAGTGCCCGTCAATCATCAGCATCTTCTTCACCCAATACACTCAGTTCCGCTGAAAAGCGGGATGGCTGGCAGTTATTGTTCGATGGCAAATCCAAATCCGGATGGCATATCTTCAATAACCGCACAGACGGGTCCGCCTGGAAAGTGGAAGATGGCGTGTTATTCCTTGACCCCAAAGCCAAAGGCCCCAAAGGGGAAGGCGGCGGTGACCTGATCACTGAAAAAGTGTATGGAAATTTCCATCTGAAACTGGATTGGAAAATAGATATCAACGGAAACAGCGGTATCATGTTCCTGGCCCAGGAAGATCCCAAATACAGGTATGCCTATCTCACAGGTCCTGAAATGCAGATCATCGACAATAACGGTCATGCTGATGCGAAGAACATCAAACACCGCTCCGGCGACCTCTATGATCTGATCTCCGCTGTTCCTGAAAATGCGAACCCGGCTGGTGAATGGAACTCCAGTGAGATCATCCTGAAAAACGGAGCACTCACCCTGATCCAGAATGGCACGAAAGTGGTAACCACTACCATGTGGAATGAGAACTGGCAGCATCTTCTCAATAACAGCAAATTCAAAACGCTGGAAGACTTTGCAAAAATCAAAGAAGGAAAACTGGTTTTACAGGACCATGGCGATAAGGTATGGTTCAAAAATATTAAAGTGAAGCAATTATAATTGCTATATTAGTATTAATCAAAAATCTATTATGCGTTCAATGCTCGCCGTATTCATGCTTGCCGCCGGTATCACCGGCTGCGGAGGCAGTGCTGATCAGCAGCCCGCTGATCAACCCAAATCAGATACCACCGTTAAAGGAGGTCCTGCTGTAGACGTACTCACCACCATCAATGAACTTACCGAAGAGGAAAAGAAAGATGGCTGGCAATTGCTGTTCGATGGCACCACCAAGAATGGCTGGCATGTATACAACAACAAGTCTGATGGCAGCGCATGGTCCGCAGTGGAAGGAACACTCCACCTGGATCCCAAAAACAAAAAGGACTGGCAGACCGTTGGCGGTGGCGACATCGTAACTGCTGAAGAGTTTGATAATTTTCACCTGAAGCTGGAATGGAAACTTGATTCCGCCGGCAATAGCGGTATCATTCTTTATATCCATGAAGCTCCCAAATATGAGCATACATGGTTTACCGGTCCTGAAATGCAGGTGCTGGATAACAACGCGCATCCTGATTCCAAGATCATCAAGCACCGCGCAGGTGATCTTTATGATCTGATCAGCGCCAACCCTGAAACCGTTAAGCCCGCCGGCGAATGGAACCAGGTAGAGATCATTTCAAAAGATGGAAATCTTGAATTCCACCTGAACGGCACCAAAGTGCTCAGCACTACCATGTGGAACGATCAGTGGAAACAAATGCTGGCCGGCAGCAAGTTCAAGGACATGAAGGATTTCGGTACCTACAAAAAAGGAAGACTTGGCCTGCAGGATCACGGTGATCCCGTATGGTATAGAAATATCAAGATCAAAAAGCTTTAATAGAAAGGTTGAGAGTCTATTAATAAAAATGGAGGCTGTCCCAAAGGTCAGTCTCCATTTTTATTTCGTCTGGTAAAAAGAGGGTGCGCCCAGTAGCTCAACTCTGGCGAGTTACTTCTATTCCGTCGCCTCCCGGCTACAGCGTTCGCCGGCGGCGAACAAATATTGCTCACTCGCCAGAGGCGAGCGAGTGCGGCACTCTGATTATAATATCTTCGTCTTCAGATTAGTGATACTCTGCTGAATACTATCCAGCGGTGAACCCGGACAAATATCCTGCTCAACAAACCAATACTTCATTCCGCTTACTTTCTTATGCTGGAAAATGGTCTTGAAATCGATCGTTCCATTACCCACTTCCGTGAATTTTTTCTCCGTTGTGTTGTCCATATATTTCACATGCCACATCGTGAAACGGCCGGGATGTTTTTTGAAAAGCTCAACAGCATCAAAACCCGCCTTGGTAGCCCAGTAGATATCCAGTTCAAAGCTCACCAGTTTGGGGTCGGTGCTGGCCACAAGGATATCAAAACCGGTTTGCCCGTTCTGATTGGCAAATTCAAAATCATGGTTGTGGTAAGCCAGTTTCAGGCCATTTGCTTTGGCGATCTTTCCTGCCTCATTGAGAGCGGGCGCCAGCTTTTTATATGTATCGAGATCCCTGAATTTGGCATCCAGGTAGGGGACAACAATGAATTGCTGGCCGATGCTTTTAGCATCTTTCACGGCCTGCGTCCACTCTGCCCGCCAGTTACCGGAGAGGAAGAACTGTCCGGGAAATGTATGCCCGGACGGGCTGCTTAATTTATTTGCTTTGAGAACATTCTTGAATTCAGCAACACTCAGTCCGAACCACTTACCATCTTTATACCCGTAAGTTTCAACAGCGGTATAACCCAGCTTCGCTACTTTTTCCAGCGTGCCAACGGGATCTTTCTCCATTTCCTTACGGAGCGTGTAAAGTTGAACGCCAAAATAGGATTTCGGAGCTGCAGCAAAAATATCACCTGGCATCGCCAGTGCAGCTGCTGCAAAAATAGTGGACTGTCTCAGGAATTGCCTGCGCGTGTTCATATTCAAACGTGTTAGGCAATCAAGATACAAAGTAATTGCGAAGAAAAATGGATCAGATTTCGTCCATCTGTTTCAGCAGATCCTTGAGATGATTGATATGCTGACCGTAAAGTTTATTGATGTACCATTTATTAGCAAAATATATAAGCACTGTTACTACTGCTCCGCCCACCATGAACTCTGTGAAGTACTGATGGTCCTGCACTGCATTGAGCATCGGCTGTACGCGGGTTCCCAGCGCTTCATTGGAATAATGATGCGGTGTTTTTTTGTAAAGCGTCACCAGTCCGGTGATATAGTATAATATCGGCGTGAGCAATGTGCCGGCCAGGAAATAGAAACGAACATATTTTTCCAGGGTATGCAATTGCGTTTGCAGATTTGATTTCACTTCTGCATCCACGCGCTGCATGGACTTGAGGAGTTTGTCTTTATGATAGTAATAAAAAACAAATCCCACTCCCACCATCCCAAGCAGTACTGCGATCTCCCAGAACTGCCCATTTTTACTGAATGCGTAATATGCAACGAACACGGCATACACCACAACAATTGAAACAAGCTCCCAGAGCAGGTTGCGGCGGATCTTGGCCACCGGGCTCTTCGACTTCTTCCCCAACATGGACAGGATCTCGTTATTGCTTTCGGGGTATCGGTCCATGCCTTTGTCCTGGTCTTTCCAGATATCTTTCAGGCTATCCAACTCCATGTTCTACTGCTTTAGTGAGTTTACGTAATTTTTCTTTGATGCGATTCATTTTCACGCGAAGATTATTCTGGTTGATACCAAGGATCTCCTCCATCTCTTCATAACTCTTGTCTTCCAGGTACAGCATTACAATACCTCTTTCAATTTCAGGTAGCTGATGAATGGCCATGTAAAGCTGTGCAAGTTTTTCTTCTTTTTCTTTGTTGTACTGAATGTCCTGGATCTCTGTAGGAAGCAGATCAGGCTCTACACTTTTGATAAGGTTCTTCTGTTTTCTAAGATCTGAGATAGCGGTGTTAAGGGCAATACGGTAGAGCCAGGTACTGAATTTGGAGTCGCCGCGGAAACGGGGGTAGGCCCGCCACAGCTGGATCACGATCTCCTGGAACAGATCCTGTTTGTCGTATTCCGTGGCACAGTACAGATTACACACTTTGTGTAACATGCCCTTGTGCTGGTTTACCAATGCTAAAAACTCATCCGGGTCGTTCTTCGGGTGCAAACTTTAATTGGTTTTGGCGAAAAGATACCAAATAGGTCGCAGCATGCTATGAAAATATTACAAACCACCCCCTATTTTTGCGGCACCAATCTTAAATGATGAAAAAGTTCTACCACCTCGGCACCTGCACCACCTGTCAGGCCATTATAAAAGAGACGAAAGTTGACCAGAAAAGGTTTGATATGCAGGATA